>VEQL01000013.1 GCA_018883245.1 Chthoniobacterales bacterium | reverse complement strand
CGCCACGGTTGTCGAAAAGGATGAGCTGATGTTGCTTGGCCAGTTCCTCGATCATGAGCGGATCCCACAGGCTCATGCTGGAAAGGAATCCGTTGATCATGAGCAGCGGTTCGCCCTCGCCACGGTTGTAGTAGGCCAGCTTCACATCATTGACCTCCGCGTATTTGATTTCCGGTTTGAAGTCGGCGTGCAGCGGCGAGGGGAGCCCGGCGGCACAGAGTAGCGCGATGGCAGCGAGGAGGAGTGGGCGATTCATACGAAGCGTAGCGTTATTTGGATTGCTTGGTAGGTCGAACACTTTTCCCTACTGCAAAGCAGCCACAGAGCGCAGTCGGCAGTGTTTAGTGTTCGGTTTTCAGCGGGGAGAAACCAGCGGGCACTGCTCAGCTCGGAAGCCTCTCACTAAGGCACAGGGAACACGGAGATCTGGTTTGCTCAGGTTCGTGCCTCTGAGCCGCGACCGGCTTGCGGGTGCCGCGTGCGCGCGCTATCATGGGAGCATGTTTGATTGGTCTGATTGCTCCGCAGTGACCGCCTCGCCTGACATGGTGAGCGGGGCTTTCGTCTTCCGGGAGACACGTGTGCCGGTCAAAGCGCTTTTCGAAAACTTGGAAGATGGCGCCACGGTGGATGACTTCCTGTCGTGGTTCCCGGGCGTTAAGCGCGAACAAGTTGATGCGGTGCTTGAGTTTGCCGCACACAGTCTTGAACCCGCTGTGGCGGGATGAAGATTCTTTTCGACCAAGGCACGCCGGTGCCATTGCGCCGCAGTTTGGCGAAGCACCAAGTGGCAACGGCGGCGGAAATGTCGTGGTCTCAACTGACGAACGGTGAGCTCCTTTCCGCGGCAAGCGACGCAGGTTTTGAAGTGCTGGTCACTACGGATCAGAATCTTCGTTACCAGCAGAACTTGAAGGATCGAAAGATTTCCGTCGTTGTCCTCATGACGGCGTCATGGCCGCGGATCTCAAAACAAGCGGACAAAGTTGCCGCAGCCATTGAAGGCGTCGGAAGCGGTGATTACATCGAGGTTGATCTGTAACCACAGCCAAGGCTCTCACCAAGACACGGGGAACACGGAGATTTTCCCGACGTCCTTGGTGCGCTCTGCGTCTCCGTGAGAGAATCTTCCGGCACAAGTTAATAGAGGCTCAATCTCTGGCGACGAAGGGCTAGACGCTGATCTGGACAAGCTTCTTGCGCCAGTCGCTTTAAGGGTTACCTTTTTGCCATGAGTTCCGTCGTGGAAATCGAAAAAGCCATCGAAAGCTTGCCGACCGCAGAGATGCTGGAGGTTGCGGAGTGGCTCGACGCGCGGCGCGCCATGATCGCTGCTTCCGAGAGCGTTTTCCAGATGCTCGACGAGGAAGAAGGCGAGGACGCGGGCAAGCATTGGCTCGGGTAGCCCGACGTTGAGAAATTTGGCTGGTTGACCTTGGTCTGGTCGCCAAAGTGAGACCTTGTTTGATCGTGGGTTCGGACTTCCGTGACGACGAACGTGCTCTGGTCACTTACGTGCCGCGAACCACATGATTGCGGGGAGGGCGCTTCGAAGTGCCACACCAAGCGGCGCGCTTCCAGCCAGGCGCTTTCGACGCGCAAAATATCAACACCGTGCCGGCGGCGAAACTAATGAGGCTTTTGGCACAAGTGGACACCGCGACTCTCGAGCAGGTGGAAGCTGCTTTGGTTCGTTGGCTGGAGTTGGATCACCGCTGATCCTTTGCGGGCAGGCCGCATCGGCGAGCAGCGCGCGGGCTAGAACAACCCGTTCAACCAATTGTGGGCGTCCGGGGCGCAGCTGTTCGGCAGGGAGAAGTGATCGTCTTTCGGGTATGACTTGGTTTCGACGTTTCCACCGAGTTTGGTGACTTCGGTGGCCAAGGCCTGTTGCCAAGGCAGCGGGTTCAAGGTTCCGTTATCCACGCAGAGCAGCATCGGTGCGCAGGGTTTGCGCGTGCCCCCGGAAGCGGCGGCGACAGCTTTTTTCCATGCGTCGAGATTGGCCGGTTTGGCCTGCGTCACCGCGCCTTTGAGCAGGTGGAGGCGGTCAATGGTGTCGCCGAGGTGGTGCACCGGTTGGATGTTCCATGATGTTTCGATGATCTCGACGCCCAATGGAGTGAAGAAATCGGAGAGCTTCAAGGTGTCCGGGTTGGCGCTCTGGAGACCGGCGAGCATCATGGCGACGTGCACTTCCGGCGCCTTCGACGGATCGAGGCTCAAGGCGGTGGGACCCGAGGGGAAACCGAAGATGATCGCGGTGGTGACCGGCGACATCGGCACGGTGCCGACCAATTTCAAGTCGCCGTAGTCCGCCGCCTCCAGCTCGGCGACCGCGGCGGCCGCCCCGCCGCCCTGCGACCATCCGGCGCAGCCGAATTTGTTTCCCATGCCGAGATCGAGTGCGCGCGCGGCATGAATGAGGTTGACGGCATCACGCGCCTGGGTGCGGTTGACTTCGTATTGATGCTGCCCCGGGGAGCCTTGGCCTTGGTAATCCGTGGCGCAGACGACATAGCCGTCATCGATGAAGCCCTGCAGTCCGGGCACGCCGTAGTCGATCTGCTGCGTGGACGGCGCGTCATAATAAGCGATAAGGTTGCGTGCCGGGTTGGGTTGGGCCGATGGGCAGGCGGCATCGCCGATGCCGGTGGTGCCGTGGCACCAAGTGAGCACTTTGCGATCCTTGCCTTTTTCTTCCGGGGCGATGACCAAACCGGTGACTTCGTGCAGGACGTCATTCACATCCTTCGAGACGTAGCGGACTTTCCATGCGCGTGCGCCCTTGATGTCCGTGCCGATTTCCTCGTGCGAAAGCAGGTCGCCCGGTTTTTTGCCGGTGACCGGCGGTGCGAGACGCGCTTTCGTCGAGGACGGAGTGGGCGGTTGATTGTAGTCGATGGCTGGTTCCGCCTGCGCGAACGCGATCGTGGCGAGGGTGCAGGCGATGGTGAGGAATGTGCGGTTCTGGGTCATAAAGATGTTTTGGATTAAGTTAGCGGGAGTGTGCGCGCCTGCCGAAACGATCGCAAAGCGAATTACGCCCTTTGCCGTCTTCCTCGTTGAAACGGCGGTTTTTCCGACGAAACAGCGTTCTTCGCGTCGAGACGCAGATGTATCTCGGCCGCACGGCGCACCGCGAAATGCAGTCCCGATTACTTGCGCCGCTTACGCCAGCGTGCGAACGCCGCGCCACCGAGGAGCAGCGCCGCAGCGGCCCATGTGCCGGGTTCGGGGACGGGTGATGGTCCAGTTTTTGCAGTGAAGACGATATCGAGATTGTTGCCTTGCGTCTCGAGCGCGAATAGACCGCCGTCGGTATTGTTTTTGAATCCGGTAGCGTTGTTGTTGGCCGAGACAAAGAGATTGAAATAATTCGTGCTGAAGTTGGTGATGCCGCCAGCGGCGGTCGCGATGGTCCAGCGGTAGTTCTGCGTGTTGTTGAAGCCCGTCGCATTGCCGTTGACGTCGGGGTAGAGCGATGCCAGCGACCACATGTTGATGTTGAATTTTTCGCCCGCGGAGAGTGCTGTCAGATCGAGAGCGCCCGAGATGTTGAGCAAATCCCAACCGTTGGTGTTCCCCGCGGTTCCTGAGGCGTTGAAAATTTGCCAGTCGTAATTGCCGTTTGCAGTCCAGAGGAGATTGCCGTTGATGTTGAGCGTTCCGGGAGAATTGCCCGGTGCGAGCGTGCCGCCGCTTTCAATCGTGAGGCTTCCCACCGTGCCCGAGCCTCCAAGGAAACCTCCGCTTTGCACCGTCGTGGCGCTGCCGGAGATCGAGCCGTTGACGATCAATCCGCCAGTCACCGTGGTTGTTCCGGTGTAAGTGTTGCTCGCCGTGAGCGTGACGGTTCCCGCACCCGACTTGATCATCGAGCCGCTGCCGCTGATCGCATTGCTGTAGGTGCCGTTGGCGCTTTGGTTGAATTCGACTTGCCCCTCGTTGGCGATCGCTCCTTGGAGGCTGGCCGTGGTTCCGACGAGACGTCCGGCCGCTACAGTCGTGCCGCCGGAATACGTGTTGTTACCCGCGAGTGTGAGCGTGCCCGCTGCGGTCTTAACGAGCGAACCGTTTCCGCTCATTGCACCCGCGTAGGTTCCGCCATTCGTCTGCGCAAACTCGACCGACGAGTTGTTGGTGATCGCGCCTTGCAGACTCGCTGTCGTGCCGACGATGCGCCCGGCCGAAACCAGCGTGCCGCCTGAATGCGTGTTCGCTCCCGAAAGCGTCACCGTGCCTGCGCCCGTCTTCACCATCAAACCCGTGCCGCTCATATTGCCGGCATAATTGCCGTTCGTTGCTTGATCGAAGGCGACGATTGCGTCGTTCGTTATCCCGCCCTGCAAGCTCGTTGTCGTGCCGACGAGCGAACCGGCCGAAACCAGCGTGCCACCTGAATGCGTGTTCGCTCCCGAGAGCGTCGCCGTGCCCGCACCCGTCTTCACCATCAAGCCCGTGCCGCTCATGTTGCCGGCATAATTGCCGTTCGTTGCTTGATCGAAGGCGACACTTGCATTGTTGGTTATCCCGCCCTGCAGGCTCGCGGTCGTGCCGACGATGCGACCGGCAGAGACCAATGTGCCACCCGAGTAGGTGTTGGCGCCGGAAAGCGTGAGTGTGCCGGAACCCGACTGCACGAGCGCGCCCGTTCCTGTGACCGCGCGGGAGAGCGCGACATCGTCGCTGCGGGAGAAGTCGAGCGTTCCGGCGTTGCTGATGCTTCCAGCGCCGCCAAGGGTGCCTTGCGTTCCTCCTGCACCGACTTGGAGCGTGCCGGCCGAAATCGTCGTGGCACCGCTGTAGGTGTTGTTGCCAGTGAGCACTGTCGTGCCGCTCCCGCCTTGGGCAAGAGATCCGGTGCCGGAAATTGCATTGCTCACGGTGATGCTGTTCGAGCGGTTGATTGCCAGCGCTGCATTATTCGTGACCGCACCTGCACCGAGTGATCCGGTGGATCCTCCATTGCCGATGCGGAGCGTGCCCGATGTAATCGTTGTCGTGCCGGAGTAGGAGTTGTTCGCCGCAAGCGTTAGCGCGCCGGGACCTGAAAAAGTAAGGCCACCACTGCCTGAGATAACGCCGTTCTCCACCGCACCGAGACGCGCGTTCAGGTCGAGTCCCGAGAGATTCAGCGAACTGGAACCGGTGCTGGTGAAGGTGTGAAGGGTGTAGCCTGCTGCAGTGCCGGTGCCAGAGCTAATGGACCCACCGGTCCCTGCCGCCGATCCCTTGTAGCGGACTATGACAACTCCGGAGCCGCCTGCTCCGCCATTGCCATCGTCGCCAACCCCGCCTCCGCCACCGCCGAGGCCGTTGGTCCCGGCTCCTCCGGTGCCTGTGCGGGAAGCGTTTCCACCGCCACCCAAGCCACCCGTTCCCTGGGTGTCCCCGTTGTCCGCGAATGCCCCGCCACCGCCGCCACCAGCGTAATAGACGCTTGCACCCGTGATGGTTGAGACCTTGCCAATTCCTCCGTTGCCCCCGTTCTCCAGAGTGTCACCCGCAGTGCCGGCACCACCCGCGCCGCCCCCGCCGCCGCCTGCCTCCTGTTGGAGAGTAGTTCCGGGTTGCGCGTTCCCTCCGGAGAATCCCTGGCCTGCAGTGCCTGCGCCGCCGAGAGTGCCATTGCGGCCCCCGCCACCGCCGCCGGATCCTCCGGAGTTGCCAGTCAGACCATAGCCACCCCCGCCACCGCCGCCGAGTGCCGTGTAGATGTCGAAGGTCGAGTTTCCGCCGTTTCCGCCCCGGGTGACACCGCTGCCCGTCCCGGCACCGCCCGCACCGACAGACACTCCATAGGATTGCGAGGAAAGGAAGGTGGAGCCATCAACGAAACCGCCTGCACCACCGCCTCCCGTGCCTTCGTATCCGTCGGCAGCAGGAGTGGCATATGCTCCGGCACCTCCTCCGCCGATGACGAGGTAATCCACCCCGAAGCCGAGTCCGATGGTGAGACCACCGTCGGTGGAGCGTGACGCATTGTAGACCTGGCTGCCGGAAGCGCCGTCGAGGGTGACGGAGGTTTGTGCTTGGGCCGTGATGCCGGAGGCGAAGCAGAGCGCGGCGGCGAAGAGGATGACGTATTTTGTCATAACGATATTCGATGAAGTGGGCGGAAGGTGCGTGCGTGACTGCACAACCGCAAATCGAAATCCGGCGTTTTGCAGTTTACCTCGTCGAAACGGCGATCTTTACGTCGAAACAGAGACTTCACTCGGCCGCGAGGGGCAAGTTTCTCCGCCACACGGCGGCATCGGCCAATCAATCTTCCGAGCCGAGAAAACGTTTCGCGGCGGCGCGGCCGAGTGCGAGTTCCTGCGGCGAGTTGCGGAACTTGAGTGTGAGGCCTGATCCGTAGGGCGTCCACGAATGGACAAGATCGCGGCGCACGAGCGTGGAGCGGTCGAGTTGCGTGAAGGGATGCCCTTCGGTGAGTTTCATCCACTCGCTGAAACGGCGATGGTCGGGATAGCGGCGGCTGCCGCAGTAGACGATGGTGTGGTCGCGGTCGGCCACCACGGCCGCGACGGACTCGAGGGCGATTTGGATGCGTTCACCCCCGCCGCGATAAACTTGCACGCCGGTCGAGGTCTGTTGATACAAGGGGCCGAGCTTGGCCAGCGCGCGCAGCAAACGCTCCTCAGTGACGGGTTTCACGATGTAGTCCACAGCGTTCGCGTCGAAGGCCTGCGGACCATAAGCGGTGTGAACAGTGGTGAGTATAACACGCGTGTCGGCGGGCAGGCACGGCAGCAGGTCGAAGCCGCTGTGGCGTCCGAGTTCGATGTCGAGGAAGACGACATCGGGCGGGCCTTCCTCCAATACGGTTCGCGCGGCGGCGATGGAATGGGCTTGGGCGACGGAATCCCATCCGGGCATGCGCACGAGCAACTCGCGAAGGTTGAGCGCGTCCTCGGGGCTGTCGTCGATGATGAAGGCTCGCATGGGATGGGGAAGATAATCACAAGGCCGGAGGCGCAGTCCGGTGCGCGTCGGCGGAAATTTCTTCCGCGCTGTCCGGGATTTCAACGACGAAGCGCATTCCGCCGGAGGAGTTCTTTTCCGCGCTGAGCGTGCCGCCGAGGAGGCTGGTGTTGAGTTTGACCACGGCCAGCCCGAGTCCAACGCCGGTGGCCATCGGGCGCGCGTGGCCGCCACCGGCCTGCTCGAACTCCGCAAACACCGAGTCGAAGCGGTCCGCGGCGATGCCCGGCCCGCGATCCTCGACGATCATGCGGAGGCCGCGGGCGGTTTTCTCCAAGGTGATCGAGACGGGCGCCCCGGTTCCGGACCCGAACTTGAGGGCGTTTTCGGCGAGGTTAAGAGCGATTTGGGTGAGGCGCATTTCGTCGGTGCGCAGGCGGGTCTCGTCGTCGGCCGAGATGTTCCATTCGATGCGACCGCGGTGGTAATCGGCGATGGGTTCGAGGATGTTGCGGATCTCGCCGGCCCAGTCGGCGAGGTAAAAATCGGTGACACGCACGGGGACGCGCCCCGACTCGGCGGCGGAAACGTTGAGAACATTGCGCAAGAGCAGGCTCAAGTATTGGCCGCCGGAGCGCACGCGGTTGAGGAAACTGGAGAACTCGACATCGAGATCCTTCGCTTCGCAGCGCAGCCACATGGCTTGCGAGAGGCTGACCAGCGCGCTGAGAGGCGTGCGGATTTCGTGGCTCACGTTGGCGAGAAAGAGGTTCTTGGCATCGCGTTCCTCTTCGGCCCGCGAACGCAGGGCCTCGGTTTCGGCGAGTTGGACTTCCATACGCTGCAGACTGCGTTGGCGGGCCATGGCCACGAGAAAAAAGGCGGCGATGACCGCCGGAATCGTGAACTGCTGGAGGACTTGGAAGGGGACGGACACCGGGAGGACTTTGGTGATCTTCAGCGTGATCAGGGTGGAGCAAATGGCGAAGGCGAGCCATGTGAGGAAAAATCCTATTTCCTCGCGCTTGCGGTGATGGCGGAACCGCAGGATGACAACCAGCGTGGCGAGCAGAAGGCTCAGGGCTATCAGCCCGTTGAGCGCCGGTATCGCCCGGCCGTAATCGACGACAAGCAACAGGGCCGCGCCGAGCAGCAGCAGCACCTCCGCCGCACGTTGGAGGAATCGTTCGTGGCGGGCCATGGTGCGCGTGTCGAGATACGATCCGTTGAATCGGACAAAGGTCCATACCGCGAGGGCGGCGCTCATTCCGAAGCCCGTGCGTTCGATCCAAAAGGGCCGCCCGGGCCATAGCTCCCCCACGTAGCCGTGGAAAATCGCGTAGTAGCACGCGTAGAGTGCGGAGAAAGCCGCGAGGTAGAAAAACAGGCGTTGCCCCTGACTGAAACCGATCATGGCGATGAACGCGGCCGCCGCCGCGCAAAACCCGATGAGCAAGACGTCCAAGAACGAGTCCTTCGACGCGAGCTGTTGCACGGCCGAAGGGGATCCAACCATGAACGGCATCTGCAGCGCGGTATTCGAGGTCACTCGCGCGAAGACGGTGCGCGTTTGCCCGGCGGGGATGTGCACCTCGATCGCCGGGTTGCGCGTGAGGCGCACTTTTTCGGCGCCGCCGCCGGGGAGGGACTTTTCCACCCGTCCGTTCGCTACGACATACCACGTCACATGGGAGATGAGGGGGAAGCGCAACTCGAAGACGAGGCTCTCGTCGCGCGGACTTTGCGATCGGATCTCGCAACGCATCCAGACAGCGCCCCGGGTGAAGCCGAAGGATGGCGGATGCTCCGCGGAGGGTTTAAATTCGCCGCTCCATGGCGCCGACGCGACCTGCGCGACATCAAGTTCCGCCGTGGGATCGACGAGAAATTCCGCGTGCGGCGTGACATCCAAGACCGGAGTTGGTTGCTCCCCGATGACCAAAGCCGGCACCGACGCCTCCGCCGACAAGGCAAGGGCCGTCATCAATGTAAAAATGGCGACGGGCTTGCTCATGGTCTGGCCTCTTTGACGCGGGCCGAGGTCTGATGGTGCCTCCGACACTGATAAGATTCGGCGCCGCTGGCAAGTTGCGGCTAAGCAGTTTCAGGAATGCTGCCGCGCGGAGGTCCTTCTCGACGCGGCGGGGAGTTGAAGCTCGGCGCGCTGTTGCTGCGCCTACAACTCGACGCTCACCTGCACGCCGAGGGGCACGTCGTATCAATCCCGATCCTCGGCGAGCAATTGACGAAACATCTCGTAAACCACATCGCGGGTGTTGGCGTATTCCAGCCGTATTTCCCGCGCCGAGACCTGACGGTGAAGGATGCGGATGCCGCCGATGCGCAGACGGCTGAAACCCTCGAGGTCACCTTGCAGCCCTTTGATGTCGCCCTTTCCTTTGGCCAACGCGCGGAGGGCGGCGCGAACTCTCTTTTTGGTCTGGGGCGGAAGAGCGGTCAGCCAAGCCGCGACCTGATCAGAGGCCGAAATTTTCATCGGTCAGGTCAAGCGTGCGGTATTTCGTCTTGCCCGCTCGCGCGGCCTGAACCGCTTTCATGGCTGCCGGGTCGGCCAGAACGTCCAAGGTCTCCATCAATGCTTCGAAGTCCTCGATAGGCAGACCGACGACAACAGGACGATTGCGGTTGGAAATGACAAAACGCCGACCGGAACGGCAAAGCTTGGTCAGGTTGGCCTGAGCCTCGCGCATGTTGTAGGTAGAAGTCATTAATTACGTCTATACAACGGGAAAGATGCGCGTGCAAGGAGACGCGATCCACCTTGAGCTTCGCCTACAGTTCGACGCTCACCTGCACGCCGAGGACAAGGGCGTTGCCGGATTCACCGAAGCCGCCCGGGCGGATGATGTATTGAATGTCGGGCTGCACGGCCAATTCCTTGGTGATTTTGAAGATGTAGCCCGCGTTGAGCACGGACTCGAAGGCGCCGGAGGATGATTGCCGGACGCTTTGCGCGTAGGGCTCGCTGAAGTTGCCGATTTGCCCGACGACGTAAAGATGGTCCGTGGGCCGCCCGGGCAACGGGCCTTGCCAAGCGCTGCCGGCGAATCCGCTCCACGGCATTTCGGTCACGCCGGTCGGCGGTGACCACGTGGCACCGCTGAACACGCAGAGGTGCGGCGCTTGAATTTGTCCGGGCGTTTGTTCCCAAAGTGTTTGTTGGCCGAGCAGGTAAAATCCGAACGGATTTTCGCCCCAACCGCCGGGATAATTCGCCGTGGACGTAGTGGAAAAATAGGCGCCCAGTTTGTAGATGCCGGGCAAGCCGCTCCGGTCGCCGGTGAGTTCGGTGCGGTTGCGGGTGAAACGGCGGTCTTCCTGCACGGCGGTGAATTGTTTGGAGTTGGGAGTCCAACCGACTTCCGCTACGGCAAACCCGCCATCGCCCTGACCGAAACCGAGATCCAAACCGTGGTAGGGGCCTGATTCGTCCAAGTCGGCACGCGCTTGGAACCATCCGGCCATGATGTAGGTCTCCTCGGCGGGCAACCATCGCGCACCCGCGGCCCACGAAGCAGAAGCGCTTCCGGTGAAAGGCGAGTTGAGTTTGAGCGCGATCGGCACGGAGTTGAGTCCGCCGGTCACGAGCAGGTTGAGCGCCGGCAGTCCGCCGAAAAATTCGGCGGACGAAATGCGCCCGGCCAACACTTGCAGCCGGTCATCGAAAGCCTTTTGAACAAGGTAGGCCTCGTAGAGGAAGACTGTGTTGTCGGTCCATGCCTGCGAGACTTCGAAGGTGTTGCCGATCGTGGCGGAAAGATCGCGTCCCGCGCCGGAGACAGCAGACACGCGCAATCCGCCTCCGCGCCAACCGAGCGGCTCTTTCCATTCAAATCCGAACGGCAGCATCTGCGAGTAGGCGAAGGATTGCGACAGTCCGCCGACCGGATTGCCTTGGAACACGCCGTAGTAATCGACAAAGAACTCCATGCCGATCGGTTTGGCCACATTCTTTGCGAGGGAGGAGATACGCGCCAAAATATTCGCTGAGTCGTCGGGTTCCTCCGCGCGGACGCCGTGCTGCAACAGCACAATAAAGACGCTCGCGACAGCGATGAATCTCCGGGGGAGTAAATGCACGCGCGTTGCCTGGAGAGCGAGAAAGAGTCTTCCGCTCATTTTATTCACGGTAAAGATCCGCGGCGTCGAATCCCTCCAGCAGCCGATAGAAAGCCTGCCTGAACGATGGGCCAGACGGCCACGTGGCAACCCAATCGGCCCCGTGCTTAAGCTCTCCGCGCGTCGGATCTATGGCCACCAAGTCTTCGATGTGCCGGCGCCCCTCAAGCGGGTCCAGAGCTGCTGACATTTTCAACGCAATCAGGTCCAGCCGGTCCATGAAGCGGACAGTAAGACATGGGCCGAAATCGGCGCTGTGTTTTGCGGAGCGCTCGATTGCTCCGGGCGGAAGACCGCGAGCGAGTATTGGCGATGCTGCCATGTTGAACCAACCGGGGTTGAGTGAAAGCGAAAGCCCGGCTGCGGTGATGGCGGCGTCCATCTCCGGAGAGAAATCCTCGCTGGCAACGATTCTACCTTCGGCGTCGATCATACCCACCGCGTCCACGTCGAGGGTGCGGCGCGATAGCGCGCCGACCACGCACAGGGCTGATGCGCCGCAACACAACACCGTGACGGGATCAGCGTCGCGGAGCGCCATCTGTCGCCCCGGCTCGGTGAGCGCGCGCTCCACATCCGCTTTTTTGGTAAAACCGTTCATACACGGCTCTGTGCGGCAGCCGACAGAATTTCCCGCGGAGCGAAAGTGCCGCCGGAGGCAACGTGGCGCTCTTGCTTTAGCCGCACGGTGCGACCGGTGATTTCCGGATAGGTAGCCGGGTCGAACCACGAATTTGCCGAAACGGTATGGAAGGTCTTGCGGAATCCGTCCCAGAAAGCCACGGAAGCCGAGCGGCCGTCTCCGAGATACCAAGCACCGTCGATCAGTGCGGCGAGGGGGATGACGCCATCCCGGCCGGGTTTGTGCCAGCGCAGCAGGATATTCTGACGCGCGGCCAGTGATTTTGCCGCGGTTCGTGCCTTTCCTCCCTTGCGGCCGTTGCGTGCGGGCACGGTTGATGTCCTCATAATGCGTGTTTATACGAAGGTGCTTCGTATATCAAGCCTGTCGCGCAGGCGTTTCAGGACCTGAATCGCATTTGCTTCGCCGCGGGGGAGGTCGTGATGCTCGGGCGGGCAAAACTACTTTTTCGTCGAAAAAATTGCCGTTTCGTCGTGCGGCCGAATGAGGGATTTTACAATCGCAACGGGTTCTGAGAGTGTCTGCCGCCCATGAAATCGCTCCCCCTCACTTCCATGTTTCTCGCCCTGTTTGCCGGCGGGGCCATCGCTGCCGCTCCGGTCGAGGTGACCACGGCACCGGCGCCTGAGGCCAACACCGCCGAGTTGGCCCAGAAATTGCAGAACCCGGTTGCGGACCTGATCAGCATGCAGTTTCAGAATAACTTCAATTTCGGCGTTGGGGAGCACCAGGGAACGCTTACTTACTCAATATCCAGCCGGTCATCCCTCTTCACATCACGCCCGAATGGAACTACATCGTGCGGCCGGTCCTGCCGTTCATCTCTACGAGCAATGTGTTCGGTCCGGGCTATGTCAGCGGACTGGGGGATCTCGAGCTCGAGACGTTTCTTTCGCCGGTGAAGCCAGGGCCTTTCGGAATTATCTGGGGCCTCGGGCCCACGTCCATCCTGCCCACGGCCACACAAAAGAAACTCGGCGGCGATGTCATGACGCTCGGTCCGTCCGCGGTTGCCTTGGTGCAGAAGAACGGATGGACGATCGGATCGCTCGTCACCCAAAACTGGCGCGTCGCCGGCCCCGGCGATTACAACGCGAGCTATTTCCAACCCTTCGTGACGCACACCTTCAAGACGGCGACGAGCATCAGCATCGACAGCGAATCAACCTACGACTGGCTCGATGAGCAGTGGACCATCTCGTTCAACAACACGTATTCCCAGGTGATCAAGATCGGCAAAATCCCGGTGCAGATCGGGTTGGCCCTGCAATACTACGCCCAGTCGCCCGTGCCCGGTCAGCAGTGGGGGCTGCGCATAAATTTCACGCCGATGCTTCCGGAGTAGTCCACCGCGTTTTTTTTTGATAATCTCACACTCAACAAACATCACTCATGAATACATCTAAAGTCGTCCCCGCACTTTTCGCCTTCGCGGCGATGCTCGTTGCCAACCAACCCGCGCTCGCCTGCACTGGCGGCGCGCTCATTGCCAAAGATGGCGGCGTGGCGGTCGGGCGCACGCTCGAATTCGGCGAACCGCTCGATTCCGTTCTCGCCGTCTGGCCTGCAGGAGCGGAGTTTGTCGGAACGACGCCGACCGGGAACAACGGGCTCAAGTGGAAATCGAAATACGGCTTCATGGGACCGACCGCCGGCACGCATCACGACATGCTCATCGACGGGATCAACGACCAGGGTCTCAACGTCGGGCTCTTTTACTTCCCCGGCTATGCGCAATACGCCGAGCCCACGCCGGAGAACGCAGCGAAAGGCCTCGCCCCCGCGCAAATCACCGCATGGGTGCTCTCGAACTGCGCAACCGTGGAGGACGTGAAAGCCAAAATCGGCGAAATCGCGCTCCTGCCCGTGGTGCTCGACCTCATCGGCATCGTGCCCGACATGCACATGAAAGTGCAGGACCCCTCGGGCAAATGCATCGTTGTCGAACCGCGCGGCGGCAAGCTGCTCGTGCACGACAATCCGGTGCGCGTGCTGACCAACGCGCCGGAATTTCCGTGGATGCTGACCAATCTCAACACCTACCTCGACATGTCCGCGGCCTATCCGGCCAACAAGAAGATCGGCGACCTCACGCTTTCGCCCTTCGGCATGGGCGGCGGATCGTTCGGTTTGCCGGGAGATTTCAGCCCGCCGTCGCGCTTCGTGCGCATGACGTTCTACCTGCAGAACGCCCTGCCTCAGAAGACCACCGGCGAGGCCGTGGGCACCATGTTCCATTTCCTCAACAACTTCGACATCCCGCCCGGCGCCGCCATGCCTCCAGCCGGCACATCGGAGAAATTTCCCGACTACACTTCGTGGACCACGGTGTCCGACCTGAAGGCCAAGAAATATCACTGGAAAACCTACGGCAACCCGAACGTGCGTGTCATAGACCTCGCCGAGGCGCTCAAAGCCGCCGGCGACAAAAAGGCCACCGTCGAGATGGGCCCGCAGGACCACGACAGCTTTACGCCGTCCGAGGTGGTCACGGTTAAATAGCGCCGAGTCTCTGGTCGGGCCGGCTCGGTCGCTAATTCGAGCCGCAGGCTTCGAGCGTGGTCATCGGCGCTCTGCCATGGGCGTTGACGCCCCTCGAAAGGCACAAAATACAGCTATCAAGCCGTCCAATTGCCCGCGATGATGATGGCGCTGAGCACGAGCACCGAAAGTGCGGGCACGGACTTCTTGAACGGGTCGCCGACTTTGAGATGCATCGCCACCGCGCCTGCCATGAGGAGAGCGACAACGATTGCGGCCGGAAGGACGAGCGCGGGGCAGATCAGGCCGGCGAGCAGTGCGAGAGCGGAGGCGACCTTCAACACTCCCACCAGGTAGCAGGACCACGCCGGGAGGCCATAAGCGGCGAATTCCTCGGGCATGGTGGCCGCAGATCCTCCGCGGTAAGCCGTGGCTTTGTTGAAGCGCAAAAGCCAGACGTTGAGCAGGCCGCAGCCGACGATGATTTGGCAGATTTGGACGAAGGTTTTCATGGATTCGGGGACTGTATGGTTGTCAATGAACCTAAGCGGATTCTAGCTTTGGCGTCAGGAGAATTTTTCCGGTGCCGACCACAATCGATTTTCTTGCTGCCGTTTCCGCCGCCGCGTTCCTGTTCTACGGAGCGGCCTGCGTTTTCTCACGGGCGATGGTAGCGGAGTTCGAGCGCTACCGATTGGGACGTTGGCGTTTGCTGGTCGGCTGGCTCGAAATCGCCGGTGCCTGCGGCCTCATCGCGGGCTGGTGGTGGCAACCCCTGCAAGTCGCGGCGGCAAGCGGATTGTTCGCCCTCATGCTCTGCGGGCTCTGGGCCCGCTGGCGCATCCGCGATCCGTGGTATGCTTTGCTGCCCGCCTTGGTGCTGGCGTTAACGAACTTGGCGATCGTGCTGTCGGCCCTTGCTTAGCCGGCACTTCGCACCGCTTCCGCCGCACCTACTTCGCCGTGTCGATATCGAGGATCTGGCCCTTGGTGGTGACGTCCATGTTCAGCACCAGATCCCTGTGGCGCACACGCAGGCGGTAAAACCGCTTGCCGTCGTTCTCGCCGCGCGCCGCCGAGATAATTTTCGAATCCGGGAAAAAATCCGCCACGCCGGCTGAAACGTTCGCCGGGAGTTCATCGACCGCGATGTCGTCCGAAAGGGAGGTCTCCCGATCAATCAGCCGCACCAGTCCCGGATACCCGCGGTTCATGTCGATCTCGCGGATGCGCCCACCGCGCAGCACCTCGATGTGAAGCAACTCGTCTTGGTGAAGGACTTTGAGGTCGTAATAAAGGCGGCCGTCATCCTCGTCGGCACGCGCGGATTCGATAGTCGAGCCGGGAAGGTAATCCGCCACCGCCGCGGTGACTTTCTGCGGAAGTTCATCGACAGACACCGGATAGTCGTCGTCCGCCGGAGAGGTTATTGCGGTGGAGATGAGGGCCGCGAGGATCGGGAGGAACTTCTTCATGCGCTTTTCACTAATCCCTTTGCCGCTTGTCTGACAAGCCCCGTTCCACTGGAAGTCGTCTCCGGCGCGAGCTTTGATTGTTGGCAAGCGCCCCGCGCTTGGAAAAACTGGGCCGCGATGGAAACACCCGAAGCGGCCATGGTTCCCGTGTCTCCGCGGCATGAAGTGCTGCTTGCTCCGGAGTATGCCCAGCTTATCCGCTACGCGCCCGAGCACGATTTTGTGATGCGCACCATCGCGCGACGCGAGGCCAACGGCCTGCAACTGATGTCCGCCGAAATGGTCATAGCCGGGAAGGATACGCGGAAGCAATTTCCCTTGGCCGAAAAATATCCCATGCATTTCCGCAAGACGTATTTCCCCGGGCGTCTGCACGGCGATCCGTCTGTCGAATTCGAAAACCAGAGGCGGGCCTCGGAGATTCTCGATGCGCCGCCGCCGATCGGATGGACCAAGGACACCTTCCGCTCATGCTTTGTTCCCGGAAAGCCCTATTCGCGTCTCACCCCTTTCGGCGCGGATCCCGTGGAAGGCAACGTGCAGGTCGCCGAGGAACTGGACTTGGCCACGGCGATCGGACTGTGGTGGCTCTGCCGGCGAGCCTTCGATGAACTCGTCCGTCTTCACGAGGGCGGTCTCGTGCACGGTGACATGGAGCTGCACAACATCGCCGTCGCGCCTTCGCCGGCCGAAGCGGTCCTCATCGACTTCGAACTCTCCAAATCCAAAAAAGACATTTCCGCGGCGGACTGGGATAAGCTGGTCAAAGCCGATTTCGCCGAGTTGCTCAAAGAGGCCGTCTATCTGCAATGCACGCTCGGACGTCAGCCCGGGCCGCTGGCCGATATGGCGATGGAGAGGATCGGGGAGCTTTTCTCCTCGCCGGGCCGCTTCGAGCGCAAAATCCGCCGTCAAGCGGCTGTGTGAAACGAAAAGCGTTGGCCGTGCAGGATCGAAAAGGCTCCACAAACGACATTCGCCTCGCGGCGAGCGAAGAACGATCAAAAATGCCTTCTGGAAAACTCGCGGCCCGAGCCCGACTTCAAATAACGCTCGAAAGCGGCAGCTTTTTCTTTGCTGCGGAAAGCGACGGCTGTTTCCACGCGCCAAGGGCTGAATTTCGACGTGTGACTCGCTTTGCCTGAGTTGTGCGCGGCAAGTCGCGCGTTCAAGTCCGATGTGGTTCCGACATAGTGGCGATCGGGGGCCGATTCGCTGACGAGGATGTAGGTGTAATGGAACATCGCGTGAGATCAGCTCCATGATGTGATGAACAAAACCTGCTGGCTTGCCAAGCCGTAGCCTCGACGGGTTGTGGGTTCGAAAGCGGGTCCGCCTACGCGCCTGTGGCGACTCCGGCGTGGCAGCCTTCGCTCTGGCTGCGCGGCGAGGGAAGGCTGGAGGCGAGGGGAGTCGAACCCCTGTCCTCATGGCGTTGGACGCCGCCCGCTACATGCTTAGCTGCCGGTGAGTTGTCGGACTCGGGCTGCTCGGCAGCGCGCTACCTTCGTCCTATCGTCCGCGGGAAGATCCCCGGTAGCGGCGGTCGATCCCGACACCGGGTTGCCTGCTGTCGTCGGCTTCCCGCCTAGCAGGCGTCAACTGGAAGCCGTCGCGGGCGATTAAGCCGCGAGAGCGAGATCTTCGGTCTCTGCTGTTATTTTTTTGATCCGATTATTTACGAGGCCAACGGATCATCCTCGGCATGCGGACGTCGTTTCGCACCATGAGTCGAAACCAGATACGCCCCCTACGGCGGGAAAAGTAGGACCGGGCGGCCGCGTTGTCAAACGATCGTTTACTGCAGGAACCTGATGGTGAACGGATATTGGTAGTCTTGGCCGTTGCTGGTTTTGACCGCGGCCATGATCATGTAAACAATCCAGAGAATGACGACAACGGGCAGGACAAGGAAGCCGATGCAAAGCCAGCAGAGGGCGAAGGCGACCGCGCCGTAAATGGTGTAGCTGATTTGGAAGTTGAGCACTTCTTTGCCAATGCGGTCGAGGTAGGGGCTTTCGGGACGCTTGATGAGCCAGATCACGAGCGGCGCGAGGATTTGCCCGAGCGAGGGCACGAGAAACCCGGCGAAGCCGCTCAAATGCAGCGCGATGGCCCAGCTTTGATCTTCGCGCGTGGGAACCGGCGGCGGTGTGGAGGATGCAGGCGCCGTCAGCGGGGCTTCCGATGGCTGGTTGGATGGCGACGGAACCGGAGGAGGCGTGTTTTCCATGGGTGTTGGATGAACTTTGCGCGTCAGAGTGTCAATAGGAATGGGGGGAGATAAGGCCGAGATTTGAATTCGAGGCCCGAGCGGGACGGCCGCGGGCTTTTGCCGGTCAGGCCTCGTTGAGCAACCCGGTGCCGGCTATACTGGCACAAGGTCGGCTACCAATGGCCGGGACTTCTTGAAGCGGCTTACGCCGAGAACACTGAAGCCAATCACTTTGCCCTGCTCGTCCACGCGTTCCATCACGGCATCATTCCCGGTTGCTATTTCATATCCGGCAGCATCGGAAAAGCGGACTTCGAGGAAATCCGCCTCAGCATCGAACCAAACTCTTACTTTGTCGGCCATAGATCCAACCCGGCTTTGGGTTTGTCCGTCAGATAAGCCGTGACGACAAACGCATCATGCTCGGCACACTTAACCACAACACAGAGCCATTTGCCACCAACGATTGTTTGGGCGTGGAAGTTGTAAAACAACTGCACGGATTCATCCGAGCGTGAACGCCGAACCAATTGCGGCTCGAGCAAGGCCCGCTCGATATCCGCGGCCATGCTTCGCATTTCGCGATGTTCCAGAATGTGAGCCAACCGTTCATCGGTGAGTCGGATCGAATTGCCGAAGCGGTCCTTGAGAAGTTTCACTCCGCGAGAGTTTTATGCCTCGTTCAACAACCCGGTGCCGGCGCAGAGGCGGGCGTAGAGTCCGCCCAGGGCCAGGAGTTCGTCGTGTTTGCCGCGTTCGACAATGCGGCCGCGGTCGAGGACGAGGATTTGGTCGGCGTGGCGCACGGTCGAGAGCCGGTGCGCTATGACAAAGCTGGTGCGCTTCTGCAACAAGCGGTCGAGGGCTTCCTGGATCAGCCGCTCGGTGGTGTTGTCCACGCTTGCCGTGGCTTCGTCGAGGATGAGGACCGGCGGGTCCTTCAACAACGCGCGTGCGATGGAAATGCGCTGTTTTTCGCCGACGCTGAGGCGCACGCCGCGCTCGCCCACCTCGGTTTCGAGCTTCTTCGGCAGGCGTTCGACGAATCCGGCGGCGTTGGCCGCGCGCAAGGCGGTCCAAAGTTCCTCGTCGGTCGCATCGGGTTTCCCGAAGCGCAGGTTGTCGGCCACGGTGCCGTTGAAAAGAAAGCTTTCCTGCGAGACAAGGCCGACCGCGCGCCGCAGGTCTTTTTTGGCGAACGAGCGGATGTCTTGGCCGTCGAGGGTGATGGTTCCTCCGCCCCATTCGTAGAGCCGCATGAGCAATCCGACGAGCGAGGATTTGCCCGCTCCGGTGGGACCGACCAGTGCCACGGTTTCGCCCGGTTTTGCCTCGAGGCAGATGTCGCGAAGAACGCCCGGGCCGTCGCCGTAGGAGAAGTCCACGTTGTCGAAGCGGATTTCTCCCCGCAATGTCGCGGGAAGCGGGGCGCGGCCGGCGTCCGGTTCCGGCGCGGCATCGAGAATGTCGAAAACGCGGCGACCCGCGGCACGCCCGGCTTGCATGATCTGGTTGAGTTGGTGCAAGCGCCCGACGGGTTCGTAAAGGAACCGGACCAGGACGAGAAACGCAACGAGCACGCCGAGGTCCAATTTTCCGTGAAGTGCAGCCCAGCCTCCGTAGCCGAGGACGACGAGGCTGCCGATCGACGAAAGAAAGCTCATGCCCGGGCTGTAAAACGCCCATGCTTGCATGACGACCAGCGTCGCCTCGCGCAGTTTGCCGCTCGATTCGTTGAAACGGCGGTGCTCGCTGGATTCCCGCGCGTAGCCTTTGATCTGCCGGATACCGTCGAGATTGTCGTGCAGGAGGGCGTTGAGGTCGGATGCGGCCCGTCGCTGCGCGCTGTAGCGTTTGCCCGCGGTGAGCGTGTATGCAAGCGCGCCGGCGAAGAGGAACGGCACGGGCGTGAGGGCGCAGAGGGCGAGCGTCGGACTCCACCAAAACATGAGGGCGAGCACGACCGCGATTTGCAGGATGGCGACCGCGCCCTGCTCGATGCCGTCGATGAGGACGCGTTCGACATTGTTCACGTCCTCGACGACGCGGGTCATGATGTCGCCGGTGGCGCGGTGGTCGAACCACGCGAGCGGAAGCGATTGCAGCCTGGCGTAAAGGTCGCTGCGGAGGTCGAAGAGGACTTTTTGCTCGAAGGTGTTGTTGAGCAGGATGCGCAACGTGTTGAGGCCGTCCTGCGCAAGGAAGCCGAACGCGGCCAGAGCGATCATCGGCCACAGCTCCGCGGTTTTCCCGCCGCGCAAAACGTCGTCCACAATGCGCTGGGTGACGACCGGAAAGACGATCACCATCACCGACGAGCCGAGCGCGCAAGCGAGTGTTGTCGCGGCGAGCAGCGGGTATCGCCGCAGGTAAGCGAAGACGCGGGCGAGGATGCGTGGCTTTTCGTTCATACTGTGGTGGCGGCCCTGGAGCGCCGCTTATTATGCATCCCTGCGGCGGTAGTAGGCGAGGCGGATGCTTTGGCTTTTGGGATAAAAGGCCAGCATGTCTTCGATCGTGGAAAACATGAAAGGCGCCGCCAGCGACGGGCCGTTTTTGGTGAAGACCATGTTGTCCGCGATGTAGGTGGCAGAGTGGATGGCCGAACCGTCCGGCAACTTGAGCAGCACGACATCCCCGAAGCGCGGAGCGCCGTTGACCGGCTGGTAATTGTCGCGCAGCAATTTCTCGATATAAGCCGGGTCGTTCAGCGAGGCGTCCGGCTCGCCGCGGGCGAAAAAGTTGAAAGTCGTCCAATGGCAGTCGGGGCCGATGTCTTTGCCCGGCAGCGGATCGGGGAACCGGTAAAGGCGCGCGCGCGCAAACATGGGCAACATGTTCGACAATCCGAGCGGGCCGCCGCCGGCTTGGCCGAGTCCGCGAAGCAGGGGTTCCACTTTGTCGCGCCGTCCGCCCGTGCCGTAATAGGCCACGAGGTTGTCCGTGGCGCCCCCGGCAGGGACTTGGATCGTGAGGATGGCGGATGACTTGCGGGTGAGTTGTCTGAGCAGCTCCAGCTTGACCACGGGAGAGGTGATTTTGTCGGCCACGATGTTGTAGTCCGAAAAGAACAGCCCGGATCCCCGCCGCCACATGAGGCTTTCGACCCCGGCAACAACCTCCGGCGGAAGTTTGGCGCCCTCCAACCACTTTTCCAGGTGCATGTCGGTGGTCCGGAAGGGTTCGACTTGGGGAAAATTCTCCGGAATGTCCGCCAGTTTGTCATAAAGTGCCGAGCGGACATCCATGGAGAGCGAGCGCACGAGGTCTTCCGGCGGTGTTGCGGCGAGCAAGTCGCTGCGGTCCGGCACCCGCTGCAGGAGCGGAAGAATGCGTCCGGCTTGCTCCGTGGTCAGGCCCGATGCACGGAGGAGGGCGGCAACCTCATCCGGGTTGCGGGCGCGGAAATACCAGCGCCCGTCGCCGAGGCGGAAATTGAGCGATGGCAGACTTGCCGGCGCTTCGATGAGGATGGGCTGAACGGTGATCTTGCCCCAGGGACCGGGTTGCAGTTCGTAGGTGGTGCCGACGGAGCCCTCGGGTTTGGCGAAAAGCTTCCGCGTTCCCCAAGCCGCGGTGGTTGACAGCACCGCCAGGGCGCAGGCACCCAAGATGATATTGATTGTCGTGCGCCGCGAGAGCCGCAGATGGAAAAACGAGCGGCCGGATGGTGATCCGAATGAAACGTGCGGTCGGGCCGGGCGGCTGTCCATAATACAACATCGACAGTGGCCTGCCGGAGAGAGGTGGCAGATTGGTCGCTGAGAAAAATCAATCAGAAACAAGCCATCACACAAGGACTTTGTCGCCAGCGCGGGGTAAGGTTGGGCGTCGCTTGGATCGGGGCGCTGGCGAAATTTGCCCAGTGCGGGTGCCCGGGTGCTGCACCGATTTGACCGGCGTCTGAGTGGCAAAGCCGGTCATTCCGGAATCCGCGGGCACTTGGCACGGCAGTTGCTTTTCTTTTTGTCCGGCAACTTGCCCCTTGCGGCGGTTTCCCGGGCGGTAGAGCCGGGGGCTGCAGCAGCGGGACGAGCCCGGAACCACAACAACAACTATGAAACTGATGAAAAAAACAAGATGGGAGTCCATGCTGCTCGTCGCGGTCTTGTCGCTTTGCGCGGCTTCGCCGCTCCGGGCGCAGGAGACGATGTCGGCCGTCACGGAAACCGTGTCGGTCTCAACCGAAGAAGGCACTGTCACGGAGTCCGTGACCGCTGCGACCGCGGAGGCTCCTGCAGGGGCGCCCACGCTTGAACAGCGCGTCGAAGACCTCGAGGCCTACATCAACAACGTCGATCGTCCGTCGGGCGACGCGTCGAAGATCAAAGCGCCGGGTCCCGGACACAATGCGTGGCAGATGGTGTCCACGGCTTTGGTTCTGTTCATGACTTTGCCGGGATTGGCTTTGTTCTACGGGGGCCTCGTGCGCTCGAAGAACGTGCTTTCCATCCTCGCCATGTGCCTGGGCATCGCGGGCCTCGTGTCGTTCCTGTGGTGGCTTTGCGGCTACAGCCTGAGCTTCGGCGCGGGCAATGCCTTCATCGGCGACCTGAGCAACGCGATGTTCAACGGCATGTCGGCAGCGGGGGTCGGCGCCGGCTACTACTGGATTTCGGACTACGTGTGGGCGATGTTCCAGCTCACCTTCGCGATCATCACGCCCGCGCTCATTTTCGGCGCGACGGCCGAGCGCATGAAATTTTCCGCGGTGATGCTTTTCACCGCCATCTGGATGTTCGTCGTCTATTTCCCGATGGCCCACATGGTGTGGAGCACGACCGGTTTCATGTGCGGTCCGCTCAACCCGGATGCGGGCATCAAGGCGATCGACTTCGCCGGCGGAACGGTGGTGCACATGACGTCCGGATGGACCGCGCTCGTGCTCTGTCTGATCCTGGGACCGCGCATGGGTTTCGGCAAAGTGCCCATGCCTCCGCACTCGATGGTGCTGGTGATGATCGGCACCGGGATGCTTTACGTGGGATGGTTCGGCTTCAACGCGGGATCCGCGCTGGGCGCCGACGCGATCGCCGCGAATGCGTTCACCACGACGATGCTGTGCGCCGCGGTGGCGGGCTTCGTGTGGGCCGTGCTCGAGTGGGTTTTGCGCGGCAAACCGAGTGTGCTCGGCTTTTGCTCGGGCATCGTCGCGGGGTTGGTGGTCATCACCCCGGCGGCCGGATTCGTCACTCCGACCAGCGCGATCATCATGGCCTTCGCGGCGGGAATCATTCCGTTTTTCGCCGTCGTTTATCTCAAAAAGTGGCTCGGCTATGACGACGCACTCGACACCTTCGGCATCCACGGGGTAGGGGGAACGATCGGCGCGATCCTCACCGGCATCTTCGCCGATCCCGCGGTCAACGCGGTGGTCGAGCCCCTCAAGGACGGGCTGATCGGCGAGCAACTCAAGGCCGTGCTGCTCACGGTCGGCGTGTCCGTCGTTGCAGCCGCGGTGATCGCCTTCATCGTCAAAGTGACGATCGGATTGCGTCCCGGCCAGGATGAGGAAAACCAAGGCCTCGACACCGTGGACCACGGCGAGGAAGGCTACTTGTTCGACTAGCAACCCGTTTGCCAAAGGAGAAATCACCAATGAAAAAAATCGAAGCAATCATCAAGCCGTTCAAACTCGAGGAAGTGAAGGACGCCTTGTCCGACCTCGGAATCGAGGGAATGACGGTCAGCGAGGTCAAAGGATTCGGCCGCCAGAAGGGCCATACGGAAATCTACCGCGGCAGCGAATACACGGTCGATTTCCTGCCCAAGATCAAGATCGAGGTTGTCGTTTCCGACAACCTTGTCGAGGGCGCCACATCGGCGATCGTCAAGGCGGCCAAGACCGGGAAGATCGGCGACGGCAAGGTCTTCATCTCGACGGTGGAGGAAGCGGTCCGCATCCGCACTGACGAAACCGGGGACAAAGCCGTCTGAACCGGCAGAATTGTGTCCGGTGCAAACCGGACAATTCACGGCAAACGAAGCGGCGGGGGAAGGAGGACCCCCGCCGCTTTCGGCTTTATCGTGCGGTCGATCCGGTGCACCCTACGGCGTCATGAGCAGACTCTTCCTTGTTCTTTCCGTCGCCGCGCTCTGCGGTTGTGCCACGACGAACGCGCCGCAATTGGACCAGCCGGGCTACCTCAAGGTGCTCAAGGCGAAAAAGATCGATGCCGGCACCTACGCCCGCATCAGTCACGGCCGGGTCCTCGGATACGACGACATCAAGGATCTCGCGCGCAAGGGCGTGCCGGGCAAGATGATCGTGCCCTACCTCAAAGCGACGAAGACGCCCTACGATTACTCGGACAAGGAGATCAACGGCCTGGTCGATGCCGGGGCGGACGACGTGCTGGTCAACTATCTCGGCAAGGCGAAGGGAATTTATCTGGAGGACGAGGGGGACATCCCGCGTCATCCTTATTACAGCGATCCCTATTACATGGGCGCGGCGCCCTTCGGGTTCGAGTGGCCGTCCGCTTGGACCGGCGATTTTATCGGACTCTACTGAGTTCGTAACGCCGCGAGGTCCGGATCGTTGTGCAGCGCGTCCAGGATCGAAGGGTAAAGCGGGTGCCAACCGGATGACCGGAGCTTTGCGTTGCTGACGCGTTTTCCGGTGGCCGGAGCAAGATGCGCGTTCCGGACGGGTTGATCCGTGCGAATGTCCTCGGCCAAGTCATCGCGGCGCGCGGGATGATCATCGACGGCATTGTAGATGCCGTGGAGACGTGACCGGCCCGCATGGCAGAGAGCGCGGGCGGCGTCGTCGCGGTGGATCATATTGATGAAAGCCTCCGGGCTGCCGAAGGGGGAAGTCCCGCGCTCCAAAGCCGATTCGATGAAGCGCGTGCGGCCCGGACCGTAAATGCCGCCGAGCCGCACCACGGCGCCGCCGGCAGCAAGCGCGATCCGCTCCGCTTCAAGCAGGACATCGGCCGTCGGTGTGCCTCCGCATGCCGATTCCTCGGTGACCGTCGAGCCGTCGTTTTGCGTGTAAACCGAAGTGCTGCCGGTGAAGACGCAGAATTTGGGGTGCAGCGATGCCAGCAGGTTTCGCAGAGTCGCGACGTAAGTGACGCGGTAGGCCGCGGCATCGCGTCCGGCTTTGCCGCTCAGGCAATGGATGAGAATGTCCGGTTGTCCGCAGCGCGAAAGCGCTGCTTCGAGCATCGCGGGGTCGGCGGCATCGGCCACCAGGATCTCGTAAGGTTTTCCCGACAATCTCTGCCGGGACCCGGGGGAGGAGACGAGGGCGGTGACGGCGGCTCCTTCACGGCAAAAAAATTCCGCGCATCTTTCGCCGGTATAACCGCAACCTGCGATAAAGATGCGCGGATGTTGATTCAACAGAAGTGGCTTTAGGAAAGGCTGAAGCGGAACTTCATCTTGGCGCGCTTGGCGTTGGATTTCGCTTTGCGGCGGGACTTTTGCGTGGGGGTCTCAAAAGCGCGCAGACGACGCACTTCTTCCATGATCCCCTCGGAGTCCAACTTCGCTTTCAAGCGTTTGATGGCGCGGTCGATGGGTTCTCCTTTTCGAACGATAACTTCGGGCATTATTTGCTCACATCCTTTCTATGCATGCTCGGATACCCGAAAAGCGTAGGGGTGAGCTTGGAAGGACGTCAAATAATTCTTTTATTTGTTGGAGGAAAACAACTTATGACTATTTTTGCCTCCAAAAATCCCCTCCCCAGGCCCAAATCAACCTCCGGCTACCGCACGGCGGCCAGGCATTCCGTGAGGAAGGGCAGGAGCTGTTTTTTGCGCGAGACGACTCCCTCGAGAAACCAGACACGGTCCGACTGTTCCGGATAGTGGATGGTGCGCAAGTAGTCCGCGTCCCCCTCCACCAGAAGATAAGAATTCTGCTTGTTGATGTCCGTGACGAGCAGCGCGGCAAAAAGCAGTCTGCGTTCAGCCATCCTTTCGCGCAGGGCGGACTGCAGTTGCTCGCGCCGCTGTTCGAAGTGCAGGAAGGTCACCTCCTCGATCTGCGAAACGCTGAAGCGCACGCCGCGCTCCTCGTATTCCTTGCAATCGGCGGTGACAACCTGTTCCGGCGTGAGTGTTTGCAGCGGTGAGCCGACGGAGAAAATTTGCCCGGCCAGCTCCGAAGCCGGGATCCCGGCGAATTCCGAAAGTTCCCGCAGGTAGCGACGGTCGAGGTCGGTCGCGGTGGGCGAAGTCCCGTTGAGGGTGTCGGCAATGATCCCGGCCATGAGCAGTCCGGCAACGGCGCGCTCGGGGTCGATGCCGTTGCGGCGGTGCAGATCGGCCACCAGCGTGCAGGTCGATCCGACCGGCTGGTTGATGAAAAGGATCGGCGCTTCGGTAGGCATGTTGCCCAGACGGTGGTGGTCGAGGATTTCGACGATCGGCACCTCGCTCGCCCCGGGCACCGCTTGGGAGAGTTCATTGTGATCGACGAGGACCAGCTGGCGGGCAGGGGACTTGAGGAAGTCGCTTTTGGACAGGATGCCTTCCAGCCGCCCTTCCGCGTCGATGACGGGAAAAATGAATTTGTTGGAGAGGGCCACGGAGCGCCGGGCGAGCGAGAGGGCCATGTCCGCGTCGAACTTTTCCGCCACCGGCTCCATCACATGGCGCGCCACCACCGCACCGCGGGCGAGAATGACGCTGGTTGCCGTGTCCAGTTGCGAAGAGATGATGCAGCAGTCGCGGCGCCGCGCTTCCTCCAGCAAGGGCTCCGGGATTTCGCATCCGCCGGTGACCACGAGGGCGCGGACCCCGCCGCGGATCGCCTCGAGTTGCACGTTTTCGCGATCACCAACGAAGAGCACCGTGCGCGGGCGGTCCATGTTCACCATGCGCTCGACGAAAGTGCCGATGCTCATGGCCGCCACGATGAGGGCGTATTCTTCCTCGTTCTCCGGCAGTGCGCCGGTCTGCGGGACGCCGTCGAAAGTTTTGGCGATGTTGGCCAGCGAGGCCGTGACCTTGCGGGCTTGCGAAGCGGACTCCGGCGCGGGCAAGACGCGCTCGAGAAGTTTGTTTTCGCTGACCACGCCGCGGAAGCGCCTTTCGTCATCGACCACCGGCAGCGCGCGCAGGCGCAACGAAGACATCTTCTCCAGGGATTCGGCCACCGGGCGGTCGGGATGCGCGGCCACATATTCGGCGATCATCACGTCGCGCACCCGCGGCGTGACGTCGGGAACAAAGTCGGGCTGCGGGACACCGAATTTTTCCAGGACGAAAGTGATGCGCTCGTTCAGGGCGCCCGCACGCGCGGCACGGACCCCGGCGCTGCCGAGACGCGTCTTGAGCGAAGCGTAAGCGATCGCCGAGCACACCGAGTCCATGTCGGGGTTGCGGTGTCCGATGACAATGGTGTCCATATTCTATTGGCGGCGGGTTGGGCGCTCTGACTGCATTTCTGCTCGCGCAAGCGCGCCAGTCTAACAGACACTCGCCGTTCGTAAACGCCTCTTGCGCGGAAGTCCCTGCCGGCTTCCGTGCGAGAACCGGAATCCCGCCCCATGCAGACCGCCCTCATCATCGACGCCATCGTGGTCGCTGTTTATTTTGCGGTGATCGTCGGCATCGGCCTGCGCGCGGGGCGCGGCAGCAACAGCCTTCAGGAGTTCACTCTCGGCGGACACCGCATCCCGTGGTGGGCGGTGTTGGCTTCGATCATCGCGGCGGAGACGAGTGCGGCGACGTTCCTCGGCGCGCCGGCCGAGGGATTCAAGACGCGCAGCTTCGCCTACGCGCAGCTGGCCATCGGCACGGTGATCGCCCGCTTCATCATTGCCTACATTTTCATCGGTCCCTACTACCGCAACAACGTCCAGAGCATTTACGAGTTCCTCGACCGCCGTTTCGGGGCCTCCACCCGCAACATGGCCAGCGGGATCTTCCTCGTCACCCGCGTGCTCGGCATCGGCGTGAGGCTCTACCTCGGCGGTGTCATCATCGTGGTCATATGGAGGTATCTTTTTCCCGGCGCGCCCGTGACGCTGGCGACATATTTCTGGGGGATTCTTTTCACCACGTTGGTGACGACGCTTTACACCGCGGTGGGTGGCATCAAAGCGGTGGTGTGGACGGACCTCATCCAAGCCTGCCTGATGATCGGCGCGATCTTTTTCGCCATCGGCGCGATCTTCTTTTCGATTCCCGGCGGATGGCAGACGGTGTCGCAGAGCCTCGCTGCCAATCCCGGGGCGGGGATGTTCCAGACGGGATGGGATTCCTCGAAGCCTTTCCTCGATGCGCTCAAAGGCATGCTCGAGACGCCTTACACGATTTTCGCCGCGATCATCGGTTCGACCGTATTCACCATGGCGACGCACGGCACGGACCAGGACATGGTGCAGCGTTTGCTTACGGCGGAGAACACGGCCAAGGCCAAGCGGTCCCTCATCGTCAGCGGTTTCGCCGACATCCCTATCGTGCTCGGTTTTCTCGCCATCGGCCTGCTGTTGGCGGTGCATTACGAGATCTCTCCCGACCCGTCATTGCCCGCGCAGCACAACGAGGTGTTTGCCTATTACATCGTCAACGAAATGCCGGTGGTGGTGCGCGGTCTCATTGTCGCCGGCGTGTTTGCCACCATGATGGGTTCGACTTCGGCTGCGCTCAACGCGTTGGCCACCTCGTTCGTGAAAGATTTTTATGTGCCTTACCTTGGCGGGGCCGGGGCATCCGACCGCCGTTCCGTGGCGGTGGCGCGCATTTCCACGGCGGTGTTCGGCGCGCTGATGGTCGGTGTTGCCACGGCGGCCGCCTACGCGGTTTTGCAGACAAACATCACGATCATTCCCCTGGCCCTCGGCATCCTCGGCTACAGCTACGGCAGTCTGCTCGGCGTGTTCCTCCTCGGAATGCTGACCCGCACGCGCGGTTGCGACCGCGCCAACGTGGTGGCGATGCTCGCGGGGATCGCCGCGGTGCTTGTGCTCGGTCGGGTGAAGGTGCCTGCGGTGGATCTCGGCGCTTTGCTGCGCGGGGAACTCATCCCGCAGGAATGGTCCTTCGGCGCCTTTCTCCCCGCATGGTGGCCGGCGGTTGCGTGGCCTTACTACGTGCTGATCGGCACGATTTTCACGGTTGCCATCGCCGCATTGTTCCGAAGCGGCGAGCGCATTGATCTGGACGGCCCCCAAGCCTGAAATTCCGGTTCGGCAGGATACCGAGACCTTCAGAGAATCCCCAATCCCTTCAGGACCGAAAGCATGATGGCAGCTGCCATCACCGAGCCGACCTGGCCGCCGGTGTTGGCGGCCATGGCGTGCATGAGGAGAAAGTTGTGTTTGTTCCAGCGCTGGCCTTCGGTCTGCACAAGGCGCGCGGCCATCGGGTAGGCGGAGATGCCCGCCGCCCCGACCAGCGGATTGACCTTGCCTCCGGACAGCCAGCACCAGAGTTTGCCCAGCCCGATCCCGCCGATGGTGTCCATCACGATCGCGACGAAACCGAGGGCGAAAACCATGAGCGTTTCCTTGGTGAGAAATTGCGGTCCGGCCATGGTTCCTCCGATGGCCAGGCCGAGGAAAAGCGTGGCAACGTTGGTGATTTCGTTTTCCGCCGCGCCGGTGAGTCGCGTCACGACGCCGCTCACCTTCATGAAATTTCCCAGCATGATCATTCCCATGAGTGGAAGGCCCTTGGGGGCGACGATGCCCGTGAGAACAACAACAACGATGGGGAACGCGATGAGAGCGGCCCGGGAGACTTGGCCTTTCGGGCTTGCCATCTTGATCTCGCGCTCGCGGCGCGTGGTGAGCAAGCGCATGATCGGCGGCTGGATGATCGGGACCAAGGCCATGTAAGAATAGGCCGCCACGGCGAGGGCGCCGACCATCGCCGTGGGGATCTGGCCTTTCTCCGCAAAAAGGTTGGAGACGTAGATCACCGTCGGTCCGTCGCAGGCTCCGATCGCCGCGACGGAAACCGCTTCCGCTTTGGAGAATCCGAGCCCCAGCGCAAGGAGGAGAGTGAGGAAAATCCCGATTTGCCCCGCTGCACCGAATAGCAGAAGGCGCGGGCTCGACAGCAAGGGCGAAAAGTCGGTCATCGATCCGATTCCGACGAAAATCAGCAGCGGGAACAGTTCGTTGGCGATGCCGAAGTCGTAGATCGTCTTGAGCACGCCGCCCGCGTCCATCACTTCGCTGAGGGGAAGGTTGACGAGCAGGCACCCGAAGGCGATGGGCAAAAGGAGCAAAGGCTCCACGCCCTTGCGTATCGCGAGCCAGAACATCACAAGCGCCACGGCGATCATGACGAGATTGCTTTCGCCGTTCGCCAGCAAATGGCGGAAGCCCTCGCCGAGGGCGGAGAAGCCTCCGATGACGCCTTCGATCATGGCCGCGGTTGCGGTTGCCCGGGTCGATCCGGTTCCTCTTTCACCGGGAATACCAGAGTGAGAAGGCGCAGAATTCCGGCCATCACGCCGAGGGTGAGCAGCGTGCCGCCCATGCCGACCACGAGCATGGTGAGGCCGAAAAGCATGGTGTCGCTCACGGCTTGGCCTCCCCGTTGGTGCGCGTGTGCCAGACCGAAAGCACGATCGAAAGCGCAAGGACGGTCACGATGAACATGAGCGAGAAGAAGGTGTTGTGCTTGAACCAATGCTCCGCCGGCGGCCAAGCGCTGGCGATCATTTTCGCGCCTATGAAGAACAGGATGAAGCTCACGCCGTGCTGGAGAAACTTGAACATTCCCATCACCCCGCGGAGCGCGAAGAAAAGTGAGTTGAGGCCCAGCACGGCGAAGATGTTCGAGGTGATGACGACGAACGGGTCCTGGCTGATACCCATGATGGCCGGGATCGAATCGACGGCAAAAAGGATGTCCGTGCTGCCGATGACGAGAAAGACGAGGAAGAGCGGGGTGATGAACCAGCGTCCGTCGGCTTTGATCACCAGTCGCCGGCTGTCGTCCGGAACGTGGCGCATGGGCAGCAGTTTCGAGGCAAGCTTGTAGAGGATGTTGCCCTCCGGGTTGACCTGCTCATCCTTGTCGGCGACGAGCATTTTCCAGGCCGTCCAGACCAGCAATGCGCCGAAGATGTAGAGCAGCCAGTGGAATTTCTCGATCAGCGCCAGACCGAAGACGATGAAAAGGATGCGCAGGAGAATGGACAGGTAAATGCCGACCTTGATGAGCTTCGGTTGTGCCGCCGCCGGAACCGCCATCAGGGAAAAAATGAGGATAAACACGAAAAGGTTGTCCACCGAAAGAGAGTATTCGGTGAGGTAGCCGGCGATAAACAGCGTGGAAAGCGTGCCTCCGTTGGGATGCAGAAGATAAATCGCGAATCCGAAGCCCATCGCGAGGGCAACCCAGATGCCCGTCCACCGCAGCGCATTGGCCACGCCGACCGGCGAATGGCTGTGCGTTATGACAAACAGATCCAAGGTGCAGACCCCGACCACCACAACGGCGAAGATCAGCCAGAGAAGGGTGACGGGATCAACCATGGCAAAATACGTCTCAGACGGAATGACCCAGCCAGGACACGGCCTCCACGCCGCCCCAGGCGAGCGCGCCGAAGAAGAGCAGGGTCGCGACGAACGCAATGCCTGCCGCAACCAGAAAGTAGCCGTCGCGCTCCGAGAAAGCGGCGGCGGTGAAGATGACGGTGAGCGCCGGCAGGGTGTTGGTGCCGGGAACCGGCAGCGGCAAAAGCAGCAGGAAGCCGCAAAAGCAGATCACCATGCCGGCGAAAAATTGCGTGGCCCGGTAGTCGAACAGGGAGGTCATCCGCGGATGCAGCAGTCTCTCGATCGTTCCCAGAACTTTTGCGCCGCCGCGCAGCGCGGCGGGGAAAAATTTCGAGGTGAGTTTGATCGAAAGGAAGCGCTTGGGCAGCCAAGGGTGCTGCCGGAAGGCGAAGCGCAAGCCGAGCAGCGCGATGGCAACCCCGAACGGCGTGGACAACCCGGGCAGCGGGATCGGTTGGCACATCGGCAGCGAGAGCAGCAACAGGAAAAGCGTGTAAACCCGGCCCTCGAGACGTTCCATCAGGGCTCCGAGCGTCAGATCATGGTGCTCCTCGGCCTCCGCCAACGCGAGCAGCTCGGCGGAAAGTCTCTTGGGCGCGGGATGTGGCGTGTCCGTTGTCATTCCGCGGCGCGATGGGTTCAGCCCCTTATGACAAGCCCGATCTCGTCCGGCAGGTTCTTCACAACCTGCTGCACCACGCTGCCGTGCAGGAGGTGGGCGAGGGCGGAGTGCCCGGAGGCGCCGAGGAACAGTTCGTCGACGCCCAAGGTGGCCGCGACATCAACGATCGCCGCGCCGGCGCTCTCGGCCACGGCGTAAACGGGAACGACGTTCACCCCGGCTTCTTCGCCCACGGTGCGCGCCGTTTTCATGATGAGCGCCGCTTCGGGATCGTCCTGCCAACGCGCCTTGGCGCCCTCGGCGGAAGCGCCGAATGCCACGGCGACCTCGCGCACGTAGAGGATGTAGAGCGCGGCGCCGCGCAGCTTTGCCGTCTCGACCGCGAATTTCAGCACCGGCGTGACGCCGCGCAGGCAGAGCAGGATTTTTCCGCCTTCGAGCGAGCCGGGCTTGAGCTTCTCCAACTCGACCGATTCGACCATGGCGGCCACCTTCTGCGGCACGGTGACAGTCGTGATGCCTTTGTGCTTCTGGCTCCACGCGCGCAAAGCGAGACCGAGGATCATCACACAGGTGACGAAGAACAGGGCATCGGGCTTGGTGTGGGCGAGGGTGAGCCAGACACAGCAGAGCAGCGCGAAAGTCGCGCCCATGACGATGCGCGACGGCCAGCCGATGGGGAGCGCACGGTTGAAGGCGGTCGAGCCGAGATCGACCGCGATGGCCCCGACCACGCCGATGGCATAGAGGCCGGCCAGCGCCTCGAGTCCAGGTGCGATCAGGAGCACGAGCACGGGCAGCACGACCGACACGGCAAGCGGGATGGTGGGGACACCGTGGCGATTGAGCCTCGTGAAACTCCGGGGCATCTCGTTGTCACCGCTCATGCGGAACATGAGGCCGATGAGTGCCGCGACCACGGTGTTCACCGCGCTGAGCAGGAGCAGGGCGAAGGCGATCCCGACAAAAAGACCGAAAATTTTCCCGCCGGCCGGCCCGAATGCCGCCGTGGCGTAATGCTCCGCGGCAAACCGCAGGATGTCGTCGCGGCGCTCGAGCATCTGGTCCTTGAGTTCGTGCGGTAGCGACAGCACGGCCCAGGCCAGCAGGGCGGTGCCGACGCTCACTTCAAGCGCGACCGGGACGATGGCTTTGGTGGCGTTCTTGACCACGCGCGGACTGTCCGGGGGCGAGCCTTTGTCCGCCTTGAGCACGCCGGTCAACGTGGCGATGGCCTCGACACCGCTCAGCGCCAGAATGACCCCCGTGAACGCCACCCAGTTCGGGTAGAAGCTCGCGTGGGGGAGTTCGAGACCGCGGAAGCTGAGATGTGGTATGGAAAGCGCGATGATGCCCACCACGGATGAGACGACGGGTATGGCCAAGACCACCGCCAGGGTCCCGCTGTGGTGCGGTCCATAGTAATTGAGTGCGCCGAACAGGATGATGACGGCGATTGCGGCGGCAGGGATCCACTCCGCGGGGACATTGAGATAGCTCAGGGCTGCCCACGTGCTCAGGGCTGCTGTCACGGTGAAGTCGGCGATCAGCATCAGCGCCCCGACCACCGCCAGGAGCCGGCCATGCGGCCGCGCGGCCGAATACACGCCTCCGCCCGCGGGAAAGCACCGGCAAATGATGATGTAATTGAGCCCGACGATCAGACTGAGCGCGCATACGGCCAGCACGATGGGCAACGAAGCGAAGCCCATGACGGCAAAGGCCAGCCCGATAACGTAGGCCTTGCTCGTGCCCCAGTCGCCGTAAAGGAGACAGGCGGCGCGGCGCCAGCCGAGGGTGCGGGGACGATGAATTTCCACGGAATACTCAGGCGGCTCCGGATCGCACGGCGGCGCGGCTCACGATTGCGGCGGCGTGTGCCGCGTTGTTTGTTGCGGAATCAACCAAGAAGCGGCGACCGAAAGACTGATCACCGTGACAATGAAGCCCAGCGACCACGTGATGGGGAATTTGCCGCCGAAGAGGTTGTTCAGCCAGGCCATTTTCAGGCCGACGAAAATCAGCACGACGCCCAGTCCGTATTTGAGGAAGCGGAATTTGTCCACGACGCCGGCGAGGAGGAAATACATGGCACGCAGCCCGAGGATGGCGAAAACGTTCGAGGTGAAGACGATGAGCGGTTCCTTGGTCACGGCGAAGATGGCCGGCACCGAATCGACGGCGAAAATGATGTCGGACAGCTCGATGAAGACCAGCGCGATGAAAAGCGGGGTGGCGTGGAGCATGCCCTCCTTGCGGATGAAAAATTTCTGGCCCTCGAGATGCGGGGTGACAGGGAGAAATTTTTTCAGCAGGCGGATGAGCGGATTTTTCGTCGGGTCGATCGGTTTTTCCGGGGCGAAGAGGATCTTGAAACCCGTGGCGATCAGGAAAATCCCGAACGTGATGACGATCCACTTGTATTGCATGAGCACGGAGCCCAACGCGATGAACACAATGCGGAAGAAAAGCGCGCCGATGATGCCGAAGAAGAGGACGCGGTGCTGGTATTTGGCCGGGATGGCGAAAAAGGTGAAGACGACGACAAAGACGAAGATGTTGTCCACCGCGAGGGACTTTTCGATGATGTAGCCGGTCAGATATTCCAGGCCGCTTTGCCACGCGGCGGCGGATGGATCGAATCCCGGCAGCGCCAGCAGTCGCGGGTCCTGCGGGAATTTCCACGCCGCGTAGCTGTAAAAGCCCCACCCGAAGAGGAGGGCCAGCACCACCCAGACGATGCTCCAAGCCAACGCCTCGCGAAACCCGACTTCATGCGCCTCGCGGTGAAAAACGCCCAGATCCAGAGCGAGCACAACCAACACGAATGCCGTGAAGGCCACATAGAACCACCAGTATTCCGCGAAAGGAAACAACATGCAGTGGGCATATCAGACCTGCCCATGCTGTCAACGACAGTCACGGTGCAGGCCGGCCTCAGTCGAGCACCACTTGGAGTCCGTCGCGGATGGCTTCGATGACTTCCTCCGGGTCGGAGGCCTGTTTGAGGCGGTCGGTGACGTATTCGCTGTCCACGAGGCCGACAATGTCGGCGAGGAAACGCGGCTGGATGCGGGCGACGCTTTGCGGGGTGATGAGGAGGAAGACCATGTGGATGCGTTCGTTGCTTCCGGGAACGGGAATGCCCTCCTCGGAGCGGGCGAAGATCAGGACCGGCGCATCGATGGAGTCCAACCGGCAGTGCGGGATGGCCAAGCCGTGCCCGAGGTAGGTGGTCATGGCCGCTTCGCGCTGCAAAACCTGGGTGATGATTTTGCGCCCGTCGGCCGGGAGTTGGTCGAGCGGCACAGCCGTCACGATCTTCTCGATCGCTTCTTCGAGGTTGGGCGCCTGGACATCGAGCACGATGCGCCCCGGTGTGACGGCGTCGGCCAGCGAAATGGTTTTTCCGGTGCGGTCGGTGTCGGACTCGTCGCTGATCTTTCCCACCAATTCCTCGAGGACGTCCTCGAGCGTGATGATGCCGGTCCACGCGCCGTCGGCGCCGGTGACAAAAGCCATGTGCTGGTTGCCGCGCTGGAATTTGGACAGTGCGTCATCGAGTGGCATGTCCTCGGGCAATTCCAGCGCCGGGCGCACGAACTCGCGCAGTTCGGAGGAGCGCAGCTCCGGCCAGCCATGGCGCAGGGCGAGATCTTTGAGCAGAATAACCCCCAGTGGTTTGCTGTGTTCTTTTGCCAGCAGGGGGTAGCGTGAGTAGCGGGACTCGTGGATCGCGGCGAGGTTGTAGGACCACGGCCAGTCCAGGCGCAGGTGTCTGACCCCGCTGCATCGCCGCATCGAATCGCGCACTGTGATCTCGGCCATGTCGACCACGTTCTCGATGAGCAGCAGGCGCCGGAACGGCATGAGGCCGAGTTTCTCGGGACGTTCGAAGTGCATCTTGAGCTCTTCTTCGCGGGGCAGTAGCAGCGAAACGATGATGCAGACGAGCAGTATGACGAGGATGAGGATGAGCGACGCTGCCACCGGGACTTCGTAGTAGTCGCTGACCAGCATCTTCACGCCGAGGATCAGGATGATCGACGCGAAGCCGTAATGCAGGGCGTGGAACATGCGCATCACGCCGGAAACGGCGAAATAGAGCGATCGCAAGCCCAGCATGGCGAAGATGTTCGAGGTGAAAACAATGAACGGGTCGCGGCTGATGGCGAAAATGGCCGGGATGGAATCGACGGCGAAGACGATGTCCGAAGACTCGATGGCCAGCAGAGCGACGAAGAGCGGTGTGGCGGCCAGGGCGCCCCAGCGCCTTGTGAAAAATCGTCCCTCGTCGTATTCCTTGCTCACCGGAAACCAGCTGCGGAAAAGGCGGATCACCCAGTTTTTCTCCGGGTCGGTCTCCGTGTCTTTGTTCCGCATCATGCTGATGCCGGTAAACACGAGGAGCGCGCCGAACACATACATCAGCCAGTGGAAGCGCTCGAGCAGCGCGAGTCCGCCGAGGATGAAGGCGGCGCGCAGGACGATCGCCCCGAAAATCCCCAAAAAGAGGATCTTGTGCTGGAAGACCGCCGGAACCCGGAAGTAATTGAAGATGAGAACGAAAACGAAAACGTTGTCGATGCTCAGCGATTTTTCGACGAGGAAGCCGGTGAAAAATTCCAAGCCCGCATCGGTGCCGCGCTCGTGGAAGAGGAAAATTCCCGCGTTGAAGAGCAGGGCCAATCCCGTCCAGAAACCGTAGAGGATGAAAGCCTCACGCGTGTCGATGACATGGGGCTTGCGGTGGGCGGTAATGAAATCCAAGGCGAGCATCAGCAGCACGAAGAGGAAAAATCCGCCCCAAAGCATGAGATTGGTATCCATACGTCGTTTCCCCCGGGATCAAATGACCCCGTGGTAATGGAGGTTCTTGCCGTGGGTTTCCTCGAGTCTGACGAGACCGTTGGCGATGCCGGCCATTTGACAGTTGAGGGGCGGCATGCCCCAATCGACGAACTGCTGCCCCCCACAGCCCAGGTCCCGCAAGCTGGGGATGCAGACAACCCGCCACGCGGGTCTGGATGAATTCATGGGAAGGGGAAGTCCTTATCCGGCTGCGGGCGCGGAATCAATCCCGCGCCTGCCCCCGCGGCAGTTGCTGCAGGAGCTTCTTCAGATCCGGTTCAAGACGCTGCAGGATTTCGGTGGCAGATTCCTGGGTGCCCCCGGCGTCCTCGGGCTTGGTCGCGAGTTCCTGCATGGTCGAGACGATGATGCCGATGAACAGGTTCAGCACGGTGAAGGTGGCGACGATGATGAACGGAATGAAAAAAAGCGGCGCCCACGGATAGACGGCCATGATTTCGCGCGCCATATCCGCCCAACCCTCGAGTGTGAGGATTTGGAACAGCGAAAAGAGACTGCCGCCGAGTGTTCCGAACCATTGCGGAAATTTTTCGCCGAAGAGATTCACCGCCAGCACGGCCGAGGTGTATAGGAACACGCACATCAGCAGCAGGACGCCGCCGAGTCCGGGGATGGCGTGCAAAAACGCGGCCACCACTTTGCGCAGCGACGGGATGACGGTGAGCAGGCGCATGACCCGCAGCACCCGCAGCGAGCGCAGCACGGCCCACGGACCTGCGCCCGGCACGAGGGCCACCGCGACAACGGCGAAGTCAAAGATATTCCACCCGCTGCGCCAGAACGCCCGGCGGTAGGCCATCAAGCGTGCGCCGATCTCGAGACAGAAAACAACGAGACACAGCTTGTCGATGGCCACGAGCCAGGGCCCGAACGAAGCCACTGCGCCTTTGCTCGTCTCGAGGCCGAGCACGACGGCATTGACCAGGATGACCGCGACGATGAAGTGCTCGAAGCGCGGCGTTTCTAGGAACTCCGCCCAGCGCAGCCGCCACGGCGCCACGTCGGGGGTGGCGCGCAAACGCTCGAGGTCCGCCTTGCTCACGGTTGTTTTTCCGTTATCCGCCTGTGGACCACCGAGGCGATGACCGACAGTGCGAGGATGCCGGCCACGACGCCGAGCGAAATCGAAGTGTCGATCTTCCAAGCGGTGTGGGCGAGAGACATCTTGATACCGACGAAGACAAGGATCACGCCGAGGCCGTATTTCAGGAAGTGGAAGTAGGGCAGCAGGCCGGAAAGCGCGAAGTAAAGCGCGCGCAACCCGAGGATGGCGAAGACGTTCGACGTGTAGACGATGAACGTGTCCTGCGTGATGGCGAAGATGGCCGGGATGGAATCGACGGCGAAAACGACGTCGGTCACCTCGATGCAAAGCAGCACCGCGAAGAGCGGTGTGGCGGCGCGCACGCCGTTCTGGCGGACGAAAAATTTCTGTCCGTGGAACTCCTTGGTCACCGGCATGAATCGCCGCAGCAAGCGCAGGGCGATGTTCTTCTCCGGATCGATGGCCTCGTGGTCGCCCAGGGCCATCTTGATGCCGGTGAAAATCAGCAACGCGGCGAAGACATAGATGATCCAGCTGAAATTGCTGATCAGCGCCGCGCCGGCGAAGATCATGGCCGCGCGCATGATGAGCGCGCCGAAAATCCCCCAGAAGAGGACGCGGTGCTGATACTGCGGCGGGATGCCGAAGTAGGTGAAGAGCACCGCGAAGACGAAGACGTTGTCGACGGAAAGCGATTTCTCGATGAGATACCCGGTGAGGAATTCGGTGCCTTTCTGCGGGCCGAGCTGGAAGTAAACCCAGACGTTGAAGGCCAGTGCCATTGCGATCCAGACGGCCGACCAACCGAGGGCCTCTTTAATGGCGACGACGTGGGCTTTGCGGTGGAAAACTCCGAGGTCGAGGGCCAACATGGCGATGACGAAGGCGTTGAAGGCCACCCACCACATCAAGGGTATTTCATTCATGGATTTATCAGGTGCGGTTTTGCGGAACGGGTGGCGGATGCCGCCCGGAAGCGATGGCCGGTCCTCAGACGTTCGCTGGCGAGGTGGGGGACTTTATCGCCGCGAGAACTCCGGGCAAGTCCAGACCCTTGGCCTTGTCTTGGATTTGGGGAAGATAAGTCTCATACAGGCCGCGCGCGCGGTCGGAGACCGAATCGAACAACGTCTTCATTTGCTCCTTTGTCATTTTCCGTCCGCTCCCGTAATAAGCCTGCGCCACATGACCGAGCGCATAGGTCGAAGCGAACGCGAACGCTGAACTCGCAGCTTGGCCCGTCACTTTGCCGGCCATGCTTTTCTTGCCGAGCAGGCCCTTGAGCAGACGCCGCGCATAACCTTCCAGCACCTGCGAGGTGAGGCCGAGTCCCGCCGCCGCGGCAAGTTCTTTGATGCGTGCGGCATCGAGTTCGACGCCGTGCGCGCGGCCGATGCGGTAAACCATCTTCATTTGCATCGGAATCACGGCCATGGTGGCCAGGCTCTGCGGCAACAATTCGAGCGCGCCGTTGAGGATGGCATAGTTGAGGATCATGCGCTCGGTGTCGGCCGGAGATGTTTGGTCCGTCAGCGTGTTTTCCTTGGCGAGCGCGGCCGGGGCTGGATTCATGATTTCCTCGGTGACGAGGATCGCGTCGCCGGCCAGTCCTAGTTTTTCGCGCAACTCCGCGAGAAACGTCCGCTCTTCCGGTGCCAGATTTTTGTCGACCCCGCAGACGACTGCCCCCATTTCGTAGGCTTGCGCGGCGGCGGGTTGTCCGGCCAGGGGCGCGCACAATGTGTCGAGGGTGACGCGCTTGAACAGCACGTCCTGCAGTATGGCCGAGTTTTCCTTGTCGTCGCCGCCGAGCAGGGCGGCCATGCGCTGCATCTGGTCGCGCTCCTCATCCCCGTGGTTGCCGTCGGCAAAGGCTGCCATCAGGCAGATGCCGAGCATGCCCTGGCGCTGTGCTTGGTCGGGCGACGGATTCACGATGTCGGGACGCGAAGCACGGGATTCCGTTGCATGACGCGGGTGACGATCCATTCGTCATCGGCCAGGCCGAGGCCCGGGACGGAATCGGGGATTATGTCGATCCCTTTCAGCACATAGCGCAACGCGGCGCCCGCCTCGGCGAGGTGCGGCGGCAGCGGATCCGTCGCGTCGGTGACTTCCGGACTGGCCAACAGCGCACCGAGAGTGGCGACGCCCTCGGCCAAATCCGGGTGTCCGCCCGCGGCGGCAGCCTTTTTCTTTTGGTCCAACGCCCCGACGAAGCGTCGCAGACCGCGCAGTTCGTCGGCTGTGGTGTCACGGCTTTGCTTGATGATGAATTCGTCGGTCGAGACGGCGGGTTCGGGAGTTTTCATGGTTTTTAAATCTTTTCTGCGGTTATTCCCGGCGTCCGGCCAGCAGCGGCAGGAGGTGCCAGAGGAAATAGGCCAGGGATGTTATGAACGCCGCCACATAGGTGAGCGCCGCCGCGTTGAGCACACGATCGACGCCCTCGGATTCCGAGACCGTGGCGATGGCTCCGCTGGAACGCAGCGCCAGGCGGGCGCGACGGGAGGCGTCGAACTCGACGGGGAGAGTGACGAGGTTGAAGAACATGATGATTCCCCAACCGCCCGCCATGAGCATGATGGCCGTGGTCGGCGAAATGACGCTGGTGAAGAGCCCGAGCAGCGGCAGCCACATGACGATCTGGCTCGCGAATTGCGTGGCGCCCACCGCGGCCATGCGAAGGTGCAGGGGACCGTAAGCGCGCGCATGCTGAATGGCGTGCCCGGCCTCGTGCGCGGAGACGGCAACCGCGGCCACGGAGTTGCCGTGGAAGTTCTCCTCGCTCAGAACGAGGCGGCGGTGCAGGGGATCGTAGTGGTCGGTCAATTCGCCCTGTTGCGGGACGACCTCCACATTCACGACACCCTCGTTTTCGAGGATGCGACGCGCCGTCTCGGCTCCCGTGAGGCCCGACAAAGCGGGCTGTGCCGAGTAGCGGCGGTAGGTGCGTTTGACCCGGGCCGATGCCCAGAGTGACAGGAGCATTGTTCCGGCGAAGAGAAGCAGTGCGGTGGTTGTCATGCCGCCGAATCTAACCGTCCGGCGAAGTTTGCATATTACGAAGAAAAACACATATCATGAGGAAAAACCGCATGAATCTCCAGATCAACTACCACCACCTGCGCTACTTTCTCGCTGTCGCCGCCGAGGGCGGGATCAAGGCGGCGTCGCAGGTCCTGCACGTATCCCCGCCGACGCTGAGTGCGCAGGTGAGGGAGTTGGAGGGGTTTCTCGGGCTGCCGCTCTTCCTGCGCGAGGGTAAACGCCTTGTGCCCACCGAAGCGGGCCGGGTGGTGCGGCGCTATGCCGAGCGCATCTTCAACCTCGGCGATGAAATGGTCGAAGTGGTCCGTCGTGGAAGCCCGGAGGGGCCTCAGACGTTCTTCGTGGGGATCGTCGATGCAGTGCCGAAGTTTCTTGCGTCCGCCATCCTCGTGCGTGCCTGGCAGGAGTTGCCCGGTCTTCGCGTCGTGGTGCGCGAGGGGCTTTCGAGCGAATTATTCCCCGCACTCGCCGCGCACCAACTGGATCTGGTCATCGGCAACGAACCTCCGCCGGCCGCGCTGAAGACGGCGGTGTTCAGCCGCCGGGCGGGCCGCTTCGGCGTTTCCTTTGCCGCCTCGCCGGCGCTCGCACGGAGATTCAAACGCAGCCGCGGGCTGGACGGTTTTCCCGTGCTCGTGCCGACAAGCGAGTCGCCGCTGCGGAGGGATCTCGACCGCTGGTGGCGGGACAACGGGATCCGGCCGGACATCCGCGGAGAGTTCGACGACGCGGCTGCCATGGGCGAGATGGCCGCCGGGGGCGCGGGTGCTGCGCCTTTGCCCGATCCCGTGCTGCGCGAAATCGCCAAACGCTACGGTCTTGTGCGGTTGCCGGTGAAAACGGGCATCGACGAGGAAGTCCACGTGGTTACGGCCGAGCGGCAGTTCTCGCACGAGGCACTCCGGGTCATCGCCCGGTTGTCGGCCGAGGTCGTCAGCTCGTTCAGGAAGCCGACTGCGCCACGTCGCCAAGGACCTCGCGCTTGATGCTCCGTCCGGTCCATTTCGACCACCAGAGGACGATCGGGGCAGCGACGAAAATGGACGAATAGGTGCCGACAAGGATGCCGATGAGGATGGCGAGGGCGAAGTCGCTGAGCACGGGGCCGCCGAGGAAAAAGAGCGCACCGGTGGCCAGCAGGGTCGTGCCGCCGGTCAGAATGGTGCGCCCGAGCGTTTCGTTGATGCAGGTGTTCATCACCGACGCCACGGAGCCGCGCATTCCGCCCCGCAGGCCCTCGCGCACGCGGTCGAACACGACGATCGTGTCGTTGATGGAATAGCCGGCGATGGTCAGGACGGCGCCGACCATGACGAGCGAGATTTCGCGCCCGAGCATGGAAAACACGCCGACGGTGATGATGACGTCGTGCAGCAACGCGACGATGGCGCCCAGTGCGAAGGCGAACTCGAAGCGCACCGTGACGTAGATCAGGATTCCAACGAGTCCGAGCGCGAGGGCGAAGAGCGAGCGTCCGGCAAGTTCCCGGCCCACGCGCGGACCGACCGTGTCGCTTTGTTCGACGGTCCATCCGGCGTCGGGAAAATCTTTCTGCAGGCCGGCGACGATGGCGCCCGCGCTGTTCACGCGGCTCTGGATGGTGACGAGTTCGCGGCCTTCCTCGACCGAACTCTGGATGGTGCTGTCGGTGAAGCCGGCGGTTTCCACGCTGCGCCGGACGTTGGCGAGGGGCACAACTTTCTGTGCCGCGAGAACCACGAGGTCGCCGCCGGTGAAATCGACACCGAAGTTCTTTTCCCCGCGCCAGGCGAAGAAGCCGACCGATCCGAGGATGAGGATCAGCGAGACGGCGAGGGCCATGTGGCGTTTGCCGATGAAGTCGATGCTGCGCGACGGGATCCAGTTGAGCATGCGCAGTTTCTTGAGCCCCAGATTCTCGAGCATGTAGCTGAAGCAGGTGCGGGTGAAGAGCAGCGCCGAGAACATCGAAGCCACGATGCCGAGGGTGAGCGCGATGGCGAATCCTTTCACCGGTCCGGTCGCCTGCCAGAAAAGGATGGCCGAGGTGATGAGGGTGGTGAGGTTCGAGTCGAAAATGGCGGAGAAGGCTTTGTCATAAGCCGAATTGAGCGCGGCGGCGAGGGACTTGCCGGCGGCCATCTCCTCGCGCAGGCGCTCGAAGATGAGCACGTTGGCGTCGATGGCCATGCCGATGGTGAGGATGATGCCCGCGATGCCGGGAAGGGTCAGGACGAAGTTGAACATGCACATCGCCCCGAAGAGCATCACCATGTTGACCGAGAGTGCGAGGCAAGCGACCAGACCGGCCAGACGGTAATAAAGCAGGACGAAAACCAGGGTGAGCGCGAGGCCCAGCAAACCAGCGCCGATGCCGCTCTTGATCGAGTCCGCGCCGAGCGATGCGGAGACGCTGCGAGTTTCCTCGATCTCCACGGGGGTGCGGAGCGGGTTTTCCAGAACACTGGCGAGGTTGCGCGCCTCCTTGTCGTCGAAACGCCCGGTGATGACCGCTTGTCCGCCGTAGATCGGCTGGCGGATATTCGGCGCGCTTTGCACGTCGCCGTCGAGCATGATGGCAAGTCGCTGGCCGACGTTGGCCGTGGTGAGGTCACCGAACATTTTCGCCCCCTCGCTGTCGAGGGTCATGGCCACGCCGTAGCCCTGGACGTCGTAGAACGGGTTCGCCGCCGTGACGCGGTCGCCGGTGAGGTCGGGGCGCTGTTTGACCAAAAGACGCAGCGTCTGTTCCTTGCCCTCGATGGTGTCCTTGTATTCCTTGAGCACGTAGCCGGGGGGCAGGACGCCGGTGCCGGCATCGACCTGTGCAAGGACCGCCTCGCTCTGTGGATGGACGAGGGCGAACTCGAGTTTCGCCACGCGCTGGAGCTGCTCTTTGGTCTGCGCGAGTTGCTTCGTGTCGAGACCCGGGATCTGGACGAGGATGCGGTCGCGACCCTGCGCGGCGATGACGGGTTCGCTCACGCCGAACTGGTCCACGCGTTTGCGGATGACCTCGATGGCTTGGTCGAGGGTTGCCGGGGTGACCTGCTCGCCCTCCTGCCCGACGAGCCTCAGCAGGAACGACGTGCCGCCCTGCAGGTCGAGGCCGAGGCGGATTTTTTTCTCCGGCGGAATGATGGCCTCGATGCACAGCGCCACGAGAAGAATGGTGAGGACAAGGCCGATGTGGCGCTTGCGCGCGCTCAGATCGGTGAGGAAATACCAGATGAACAAGGCCAGGATCAGCAGGCCGGCGAAGAAAATCAGGGTCGGGCTCATGGGTTCTGCGATGGGTTACGCGGCGCGCGCGGAAGGTTTCAGGCGTTTTCCGCCGCTTTGGTCACGCTGGCCACCGCCGCCTTGTCCATCTCGATCTTAACGTTGTCCGCGACCTTGAGCAGGATGGTGTGCTCCTTGACGTTGGAAACGATTCCGTGGATGCCGGCGCTGGTCACGACCTTGTCGCCGGTCTTGACGCTGGCGATCAGATTCTGGTGTTCCTTTTGTTTCTTTTGCTGCGGCCGGATGAGGAGGAAATAGAACAGCACCGCGATGATGATGAGCGGCATGAATTGGAACAAAACCGGCGGCTGCTCCGGCGCGGCTTGTGCGAGAAAAAGCGGCAAATTCATAGAACTTTCCAACGTATGCGAGGCGCCCGCGTGTTCCAAGGAATTTGCGGGGCGGTTTTTCGGGCTTTGCGCCCGCGGGGGCGGCGGGTAGTAAAACAGCCCCGATGACGGACCTCCGCATTCCCGGCTGGGATTTGCTGCGCCGCGGCAAGGTCCGCGACATCTACGTTTCAGACGATCGCGCCCTTGTGGTCGCCTCGGACAGGTTGTCGGTGGCCGAACGCGTCCTGCCCGACCCGATCCCGGGGAAGGGCCGGGTTGTCACCGCACTGTCGGCTTTTTGGTTCCAGCGGCTGGATTTCGCACCGAGCCATTTCGTCACCGCGGATTTCGCGGCCTTTCCGGCCGACCTGAAAAAGTTCGAGGAGGCTTTGTCCGGGCGGTCGATGCTTTGCCTGAGGACGCGGCCTTTGCCGGTGGAATGCGGGGCATGCGGTTATCTTTCCGGAGCCGCGTGGGCCGAATACCGCCAGCGGGGCACGGTGGGCGGACACGAATTGCCGCGGGGGCTGCGCGAAGCCTCCAAGTTGCCGAAACCGGTTTTCACGGCCGCGCGCCGTTCGGCCGACGGACGCGAGGAGCCGGTCGCGTGGGACCAGTGCCGGCGTTTGCTCGGCGACGATCTTGCCTTGCAGGTTCGCGAGGCTTCGCTGGAGATTTACGAATACGGGTGCGTGCAGGCGGCGCACGCCGGCGTGATCGTGGCCGACACGAAGTTCGAGTTTGCCCTGCGCGGCGAGGAGTTGGTGCTGGCCGGCCATTGCATGACGCCCGACTCTTCCGGTTTCTGGCCGGCCGATCGTTGGGAGCCGGGAGTCCACCCGCCGAGTTTCGACAAACAATTCGTGCGCGACTATCTCGCGGAATCGGGTTGGACCCCGGACGATCCTCCGCCGCATCTGCCGGCCGATGTCATCGAACGCACGGCGGCCAAATACCGCGAAGCCTACGAGCGCCTCGTCCTGGGGCGGCGACCGTCGTGACCGGGGAAATCGAAGAGTTTATCCTGCACTTGGCCACCGAGCGCGGTCTCTCCGACAATTACCAGCTCAGCACGCGGTCCTCGCTCGAGCTTTTTGCCGGATGGGCCGGCGGCGAAGCGCAGGTTGGGTCATGGTCGAAGGTGACGCCCGAGCAGATCGGCGGATTCCTCGGTTGGCGCAAACGCGCCGGCATGTCGGCCGCCACCATCAGGCTGCACGCCGTGGCCTTGCGGGTTTTCTTCCGCTTCCTCGTGAAACGCGGGGTGCTCGCCTCCGATCCCACCGAATTCCTCGGCATTCCGAAAATCGAGGCCTATCTGCCGGAGACGCTCTCGCGCGACGAAGTGGGGCGTCTGCTCGCCGCCGCGGGGGGAAAAACGCCGCTGGAATTGCGCGACCGCGCCATCCTCGAATTGCTCTATGCCAGCGGGCTGCGCGTCTCGGAACTTTGCAATGCGCGGTTGGAGAATCTCGACCTCGACAAGGGTTTTATCCGCGTCGTCGGCAAAGGCAACAAGCAGCGGCTTGTTCCTGTCGGCGCCGCGGCGCGCGAGGCGGTCGGGCGCTACCTGACTTCCGGACGCCCGGAACTGGTCGGCAAAAAGACCGGCGGGGAAGTGTTCCTTTCCGTTCGCGGGCGCAAGCTGACCAACCAGCGCATCTGGCAACTGGTTGTGGCCTTGGGCAAGCGGGCCGGTTTGGAAAAAAACATCCATCCCCACACGCTGCGTCATTCGTTCGCCACGCACCTGCTCGAGGGTGGCGCGGATCTGCGCATCATCCAGGAGATGCTCGGTCACGCCGATATTTCGACCACGCAGATCTACACGCACGTGGACACGCGGCAGTTGCACAAAGCCCACCGGCAGTTCCACCCGCGCGCGCGGAAATGACCCGCGCGTGGCGTCAGCCCAGTGTGACTTTCTGCGCGAAACGGTGCGAAGGCGCGTCCTCGTGCCGCTGCAGCAGCTCGAAATCCACCATGGTGTAAACGTAGCGGCCGCGCCGGCGGAGCAAACGGCCGTCCCGACCCGGCCGCACGATGAGATGGCGCGGTTTGTTGTCGAGCACGCGGTAGCCCAGCCGCGAAAGGGTGTGGTTGGAATCGCGTGCCAGATCGACGAGCCCCGCCTTGCTCAACATCCCGCGGTCGAAGGCCTCCTCGGCGTCGATGCCATCGACCCACGCGAATATCTCGATGTAGTCGCGACCGATATCGAGGGCGATGGCGCCCAGGCCGTTGTCAAATTGTTCGCGGGCCATCACGCGCGCATGCGAGCGGAAAATGTCCGGGTGCCGCCCGGTTTGCCACAGCGGGTATTTTTCCGGCGGCGAGTAAATCGCCAGGGGAACCTTCGTGCGCAGGCGGCGGACGCCGTGGTTGAAGACGTCGTTGCGCAGTTCGCTGATGAGTCCGAATTCGTCGAACGGACCGAGAAAGCGCGCCTTGGCCACGGCCTCGCCCGGCATGGAATCGAGAAATTCGTCCGGAATGAACAAAGGCACGTCTTGCGCGACGCGGGAAAATTTCACCACAAGGTCGCGGGGCGGAAGCCCGGGGGGCGCGCTGCGGACGCGATAAACGGTGCCGGTGCTCCCCGCGAGGCGTTCGCCGGTGACGGCCAAGCTCGCCGCGTCCCACCAACGCTGCGGCAGCAGGTAATCGCGCCACGGCCAAGCGTGGCGCATGATATACAACTCGCCGCCGTCCTGCTGCGGGCAGAGCGCGTAGTCCACGCCGAAAACGCGCGCCCGATCTTCGGGCGGAAGGATGTGAAACGGCGGGCGCTCCTCGTCGAAGACGCGCGGACGATCCGCGGGTGCGCTCACCGGCCGCCGGGGAATGCGCCCGCGGGCACCTCGGTGTAGCCGTAGGGGCCGACAGGCATGCCCACGTAGTAAAGCCGTCTGCTGGCAACTTTGCCCGTGGCCGTGTCAAAAATCATCACCGGACGCCCGCCGCCGGTCGGCTGGGCCGAGACGGTGTCCACGAGAATGTAGCGCGGGATATTTTGCGCTCCGCGCTGGCGTGCGCGCTCGACGAGCATCTGCCCCCGCTGCTCGGCGAGAAGGCGCTGGTCGCGGCCGACCGACATGTTGGTCGCGGCCACGGCGAGTGCTCCTGCGCCTGCCGCTGCACCCAGCGAGATCGGAACGGCGGAGCCGGCGGGCACGCCGGTCGTGCCCAGGGCGATCCCTGTCGCGGCCCCTGCAAGTCCGGCCGCCAGGAGGCCGGCCTCCGTTGCGCTGAAGTTCTCGCAGCCGGAGGTGCCGAGGGCGCCGAGCGTTGCGATGGTGATGCCGAACCGGGAGAATTTCTTCACGGGGCTTTCCATAATGCATCCGCGGGAATGTGCAAGTCCCGACGGACAACCTTTGCACCGGGCGCCAAAATGTTTATTTTCTGCAGCCATGCAAATTACCAATGATCAACGGGAGAAGGTCGCCGCGTGGGTGTCGGAGGGCGCCTCGCTGGCCGATGTGCAGCGCCGTTTGAAGGACGAGTTTGGCGTTTCGCTCACCTACATGGATGTGCGTTTCCTCGTCGATGACTTGAAGCTCGAGATCAAGGAACAGCCGCGGCAAAGCGAGGCGGTCGAGCGTCTGGCCGCGGCCAAAACCCAGGGCGAGGGCGAGCGTGCCGGTGCGGCGCCGGGTGGTGTGCGGGTGACGATGGACGCCATCACCAAACCGCAGGCACTGGCCAGCGGCAAAGTGACATTTTCCGACGGCGAGACCGCGGAGTGGATGCTCGACCACTCCGGCCGTCTGGCGCTCAATCCTTCCAAGCCCGGCTATCGCCCGACGCAACCGGACATCATGGCGTTCCAGCAGGAATTGCAGCGCGTGGCCCAGGGTTTCTGAGCGACCGGCGCTCAGGCCCATGCAGCGCCGCCACGTGATGGTTTTGGGATAGGTCCTACTCCATCACCGCATTGAACCACGACTCATAGCGGTCGTCCTGCGCCTGCCGCCGCATGTATTGGCGGTTCTGGTAGGAATCCCACTTCTGGTTCCGGTGATAGAGGTTCCGCTGCAACACGTAGTCCGGATCTTGATACGGATCTTGATTGGCGCAGCCGGTTATTCCGGCCGCGAGGACAACGGGAAGAAGCGCTTTCATCGTGTGCAATCGTAGGCGGGTCAGCCGGCCTTTGTGAAGTCCAGCGAAGCAAGGCGCTTGGCCGCTTCCTGTGCGCGTTCGCGGCTGTTGAAGGCGGAGATGCGGAAATAACCTTCGCCCGCCGCGCCGAAGCCGCTGCCAGGGGTCGTCACGATGTTGGCCTCGCGCAAGAGAAAGTCGAACATCGTCCAACTGGCGACGCCTTCGGGTCCGCGCACCCAGATGTAAGGCGCATCGACGCCGCCATAAACTTTGAGTCCGGCGCCGGCCACCGCCTCCCGCAGGATGCGCGCGTTTTCCATGTAAAAATCGACCAGCGCATCGACTTGCTGGCGCCCGTTGGGCGAATAGATCGCTTCGGCCGCGCGCTGCACCGGATAGGACACGCCGTTGAATTTCGTCGTGTGATTGCGCAGCCAGAGCGGATGGATCGGCTTGCTCTCGCCACCGCGGGTGCGTGCGTGGAGCGACTTCGGAACGACGGTGAACGCGCAGCGCAGGCCGGTGAACCCGCCGTTTTTCGAAAAGCTGCGGAACTCGATGGCGCACTCGCGTGCGCCTTCGATTTCGTAGATCGAGTGCGGCACGCCGGGCGTGCGCACGTAGGCTTCGTAAGCCGCGTCGAAAAGAATCACGGCCTTGTGCTTGCGCGCGTATTCGACCCACTTGGCGAGCTGATCGCGCTTGGCCACCGCGCCCGTCGGGTTGTTCGGGTAGCAAAGATAAATCAGATCGACGGCTTCCTTGGGGATCGTCGGAACAAATCCGTTCTCCGCGGTGCAGGGAAGGTAAACGAGCCCCGCATACGCGCCTTTCTCGTCCGCATCGCCAGTGTTGCCGACCATCACGTTCGTATCCACATAGACCGGATAGACCGGATCCATCACCGCGATGCGGTTGCCCGGACCGAAGATGTCGAGGATGTTGCCGCAGTCGCACTTCGATCCGTCGGACACGAAAATTTCGTCGTCTTCCACCTCAAGCCCGCGGTCGCGGAAGTCGTGCTGCGCGATGGCGTGGCGCAGGAAGTCGTAGCCTTGCTCGGGTCCGTAGCCGCGGAATGTGTCGCGGTGCGCCATTTCGTCCACCGCTTTGTGCAGCGCTTCGATGCACGCGGCGGGAAGCGGTTCGGTCACGTCGCCGATCCCGCAGCGGATGATTTTTGCCGCCGCGTCCGGGTGCGCTTCACCGAAAGCTTTTACACGCCGCGCGATCTCGGGAAAAAGGTAGCCGGCTTTGAGTTTGAAATAGTTTTCGTTGAGGTAGGCCATGGGAAAGAAACGCGGAGTTTAGATTTTAGAACGATGAAGTCAAAGATCTGAGTCGGTATCGGATCGGCGAAAGGCCGCAGCCTGCGTCAGCCGAGCACGGCCGCGTGGCAGGAGAATCCCGCGCCGAAGGCCGTGAGCGATCGCGGCCCGCGGTGGGGCGTTTCGTGCTCCATATCGATTTCCAGCGCGAGAAGAACGCTCGGCGAGGAGCAGTTGCCGAACCGGCGCATGGCCTCGCGGCTGGATTGCATGCAGTGGTCGGGCAACGTTGCCGCAATTGCGTCGAGGACGTCACGCCCGCCCGGATGGGTGATGAGTTTCGGCGGACCGTCGTGCCCGGGGTGATCGCCGACAAGTTTTCCGACCGCGGCCGCGGCTATGGCGGGAACGCTGCGGTCGAGCCGGTTGCGAAGGTATCCGCCATCGTTGACGAACCGGATGGCCTCGCGGTGCTCTGGCCGATGCACCGAGACAAAGTTGCCGATGCGCGGCCCCCTTGCATCTGCCGACCACACCGCCGCACTCGCGGCATCGCCGAACAGGCAGAGCGAAATAAGCACGCCGGGATCGTCGGCCACGAAGAATGCCGCCGAGCAAATTTCCACGGCAACGGTGGCGACGACGTGCGACGGGTTCGCCGCGATGTGTGCGGCCGCCGCGCGAAGCGTGGGAATAGCCGCGCCGCAACCAAGTCCCACGACATCGTGCAGGACTGCGTCCGCGCGCATACCGAGTTGCTCCGCCACATGGCTCGAGGGTCCGGGGCAGAGGTATCCCGTGCACGAACAGAGGAACAGGGCGTCCAGGTCGGCGGCGCGCAGTCCGGCGCGTTGCAGTGCTGCGGCAAGCGCTTGGACCGCGAGTCGCGGAGCCTCTTTCTCGTAGTGCCGAGAAAGGCTGCCTGCATCCATCGCGAAGAGCGCCTCGGGATCGGCGGTGGCGAAATGCCGCGTGTCGATGCCTGACGGACCGCACAAGATTTTCTCGAGAAGTCCGCGCGACGAGGTGCGCAACGCGCGCACGGACTTGCACTTTCTCAAAATCTCCCAGACGTCGTGCTGCGTGAAACGTGCCGGTGGAACGGCGCTGGCAAGGGAAGCGAGGCGCATCAGTGGTGGGTGAGCCGGTAAAGTGCGTCGAATGGCAACGCACGCCAAGCGCACAAAATGCCGAGCACGGACGAACCCCACGGATGAAGCAGGACCGGATGCAGTGCGCACGCCACGGCCACGCGCCGACCGAAACGGCAACGGTCGGCGGCAAGGAAAGCGCGGCGAGTGGACGTCCATGACGCGCGTTCAGTGGCCCAGCTTTCCAACGGGCCCGCGGCAACAACGCCGCGCTCGAGCGCCATGGCCATGCCATGACCGGTGAAAGGCGGGATCATCGCATGACGGTCACCTAGCGGAAGCGCGGGAGTCGAATGTTCTTCCGCAGGCCGTCGTCCGAAGCGCGGCAGCACGCACGATGCGGTGGAGCCGTCCACGACATCCGCCGCATCGACACGATCGGCCAGTCGGCCGAGGCCGGCGCGGCGCAAAGCCCCGGTCATGCCGCCTCCGCCCTTGACCAAGTCCCGATTGAACAATCCGCAAACGTTCCGCGCGCCGGATTCGATGCGCGAAACACCCGCGTAAGCTCCATTGCCGAGGTGCATCTCGAGATCCGGACCATCCGGCCACCCTCGCACGTGGAGCTTGAGGCCGACCCATCGCGGTGTGCCGTGTGCGGGCGAGCCGGTCGCCAGCACGTCACCCTCTGCGGCCGCGGCGGTATCGACGCGCGATCCGGTGACAAGATCACCACCCATCGCCACGAAACGTTCGGCCAAGGCCCGGTCCAGTGCATGCCTCGAAATTCCCGGTGCCGGTGCGGGCAGCGTGCACTCGTAAATATGCCGCCCGCCGCGGAACCACGTGGTTGCGCGAAGCGAGGGGGCTCCTGTTCGCTGCAAGATTTCTTCGAGCCCCAAAACGTCGGCGACTTCGGGATCAAGTCCGCCCAAGAATTCGCCGCAAACTTTTTGCCGTGGATAAGACATCGCCTCGTGCACGACTGCCGGCACGCCGCGCGCGCGAAGGGCGATGCCGAGGGCGAGGCCGGAGAGTCCTCCGCCGAGGATACGCACCGTTCTCATCTCGTGCCGCCCGTCGCACGTAGAGCGGTCATTTCATACGCCCCGAAAAGCGTGTGGCGCACACGGACGCGCCAATTTTTATCCAATCCGAGTGCCTGCGGAAGTTCGCTGTGCAGAAAACCGGCGCGGATGCTCACGGCCATGTCATGACGGGTGATCGGGTGCAGCCCGAGCGGAAGAAGCAAGTGTCGCATCCACGCCCGGTGCCGGGCCGGTTCGCGGCAGATGATGACACGGGCTGACGCGAGGAATGCTGCCGCCCCGGCGCGCAACTCGGCATCGTCGAAGTGGTGGAAAAACAAGTTGGCGACAACCACGTCAGGCGCGTGGCGCGCACAGGATTCGCGCCAGTCGCCTTGGATCCATTCAAACTCCAGCCCGCCCGGCCAGTCGTGCGGCGGCGGTGCAAGATCCAACGCCGAATACCGGCTGCCGGATGCGTTTCTGATAACGTCCCTTGCGCGCAAGGCGAGCGATCCGTCGCCGGCGCCCAATTCAACCACACGGTCATCCGGTTGCACCAATCGCTGCAGTGCGCTCCGGATCCATCGGTGGTTTCCCATGATCGCATTGATCCGGCGCAAGTCCCGCCTCGCCTCGCGAACGCCCTCGGCGTCGGGCGGAAGGTTGTCGAGAATCTCAGGCTCGACCCTGCGCGCCGATTTGCGTGGGGGAATTCCCGGGGTCATCGCGATGAGCGCACCAAACTTGCCGCTACAGTGCGCAGCGGATGGATAACCTCGAAGAAGTCAAACTTCCGGAAATCGGTAGCCGTGGTGCAGAGGCGGCGCACGCCGTGCTTGCGGAGAATTGTCGCGACGTGGGCGTCAGGAACGAGATTGCCCGCGGTGAGGGCGTCGGCCAGGTCGAGGGTGGTTTGCATGATGGCTGGTGCAAAATCAAAAAAGATCTGATGTCACAATGGCGCCCCAGAAGCTGCCATCGATTGCCGGAGCGGAGACCGCGGGCTTTGTCGTCCAGGACAGTGCCGGTCGCTTACGCATTTATTCGCCGAGGGCCTCGGCCACGGCGCGTTGGAAAACTTTCTCGTCCGGAGCGATGCCCGTCCAACGTTCGAAGATCTGCATGGCCAACTGCACGAGCATTTCCACGCCGTCCACGATGCGGCAACCGTGCTCGCGTGCCGTGAGCAGGAAAGGAGTGAGTCTCGGGTTGGTGATGACATCGACGGCCGTGCAGTCGTTGGGCACCGTATCCCAACGCACCGGCACGGGCTCCAGTTCGGGCGCGCAGCCCAGATGGGTCGCGTTCATCAGCAGGGTGGTTCCTGCCGGCAATTCGACTTCCTTTTGCCAGGGTTGCCAATCGCAGGGGATGCCGCTGGCGCGTTGCACCAGTCCGGCGACCTCGCGTCCCTGCTCTTCGCGGCGCGTCACCAGCGTCATCTTTGCGGCGCCGGCCCAGGCGATCTCCACGGCCATGGCGCGCCCGGCGCCGCCCGCGCCGAGCATGACCACGTGCTGGCCGCGCAGGGGCACCACTTTTTCGATGGCTTTGACCACGCCCTTGCCGTCGTTGTTGTGACCGACCAAACGCCCTTTCTCGATGGTCACGTAATTGGCCGCGCCGATCGCTTTCACATCGTCGTCGATTTCATCAAGCATCGGCATCACCGCGACTTTGTAGGGAACGGTGATGGTAAAACCGCGGTAGCCGAGAGGCGCCAAAGCGGGGACGGCCAAGGCGAGAGCGGACTCCGAGGCGATGTTGCTTTTCCAGAATTGCCAGGGCAACCCGTAGTGCGCGTAAACGGCGTCGAACATGCGGTCGATCGGGTTCTCGGCCACCGGATGACCGAGCATGCCTGTCATTTGCTTTTGCGGAGGAATCATCGGGTCACTCTATAGGCGGCGTGGCTGCGACCAAAGAAAAAGCCCGGGGCGGTAGGCCACGGGCTTTTTTTGCGGTGAGTTGATCGGGCGCGGATTACAGCGCGGCGAGGTAGTTTTTCTCGGCTTGGTCCCAGTTGACCGTGCTCCACCAGGCTTTGAGGTAATCGGGGCGTCGGTTTTGGTAGTTGAGGTAGTAGGCGTGCTCCCAGACGTCGCAGCCGATGACGGGTTTCCCTTCCACCCCGGCGACGGCTTTGCCCATGAGCGGGCTGTCCTGGTTCGCGGTCGAGACCACTTCAAGTTCGCCCTTGTTGACGACGAGCCAGGCCCAGCCGCTGCCGAAGCGTGTGGCGCCGGCTTTTTCAAAAGCCTCTTTGAAAGCGTCGTAGCTGCCGAACTTCGCTTTGATCGCTTCGGCCAGCTTGCCTTTGGGTTCGCCGCCGGCATTCGGACCCATGATGGTCCAGAAGAACGTGTGGTTGGCATGGCCACCGGCGTTGTTGCGCACGGCGGTGCGGACGGCTTCCGGCACGGCGGAAAGGTCGGCGATCAATTCATCGACCGGTTTGGCGGCGAGGGCCGGATGGTCTTTCAGCGCGTTGTTCGCGTTGGTGATATACGCCTGATGGTGCTTGTCGTGGTGGATCTCCATCGTGCGCGCGTCGATATGGGGTTCGAGTGCGTTGTTTGCGTAGGTGAGAGGTGGTAGTTCGTAGGCCATAGGTTTTCGTGTTGTTTTTCGGGAGAGACTTTTAGCCAGCCCTCATGCAGGGGGCAAGCGCAGGCGCCGGGGGTGTCGGGGCGTCAATCCTCCTGCTCGAGCAGTTTGCCGTCGCGTATGTGCAGGACGCGGTCGCCGCGGGCGGCGAGTCCGGTGTCGTGGGTGACCGCCAAAAGCGTGGTGCCGTGTTCGCGGACCAACCCGAGCAGCAGGTCGATGACTTCGCCTCCCGTGCGGGAGTCGAGGTTGCCGGTGGGCTCGTCGGCAAAAAGCATCCCGGGCTTGTTGACGAGCGCGCGGGCGATGGCCACGCGCTGCTGCTCGCCGCCGCTCAACTCGGACGGAAGGTGCCCCGCCCGCGCGCCGAGACCGACCTGCTGCAACAATGCGGCGGCGCGATCACGGTCGGGTTTGCCGCCGATGAGGCCCGGCAGTGCGACGTTTTCCAGCGCGGTCAGTTCGGGCAGCAGGGCGTAGCTTTGAAAGACGAAGCCCATGCGCGTGTTGCGGAGTGCGGCTTGCCGCGAGGCGGATGCGCGGTAAAGGTCCTCGCCCTCGAATTTCACCTCACCGCACGTCGGGCGTTCGAGTCCGGCCAGCGTGTAAAGCAGGGTGCTTTTGCCCGCGCCGGATGCACCGCAGAGAAAGACGGTCTCGCCGCGCTTCACGGTGAGGTCCACACCGCGCAGGATCTCGAGTTCGGAAGATGCGAGCCGGAAGGCTTTGTGGAGCCCGCGGGCGTGCAGGTGGATGTCGTCCGGCATTGCGGCGGCGTTCAACCCGCCGCCGGGGGCGTGGTGGTGTGGCGGATATCCACAGCCGAGGTCGCAAAAACCGCGTCCTCCGCGATGTTGGTCGCGTGGTCGCCGATGCGCTCGATGATGCGGGCAACAAAGATAAGGTCGAGGTATTGCGTAATGCGGGCCGTATCCGAGGACATCCGGGCGGTGAGGTCGCCGATCATTTTGTGGTGGAGTCCGTCCAGGTCGCGGTCGCGCGGCTTGAGGGTGCGGGCCAGCGTCTCGTCGCGGTCGGCGAAGCTGCGCACACTTGCGCGGAAAAGCTCCAGGGCCATGCGGAACATTTCCTCCAAGGCGGCGGTCTCGGGGAGCGAAGGGGACTGGTTGAGGCGGCGTGCGCGGCGCGCGATGCTCACCGCCTGGTCGGCCACGCGCTCGAGGTCGGTGCCGACTTTCATCGCGGCCACAACCTCACGCAAGTCGCGGGCCATCGGCTGGAACCGCACCATGATCTCCATGCCGTCCTCATCGACATTCTTTTCCAGAACGTCGATCTCGGCGTCGTCCGCGATCACGCCGTTGCAGGCGTCGAGATTCCTTTGGAAGAGGCCTTCACCCGCGCGGACAAGCAGTTTGTCCGTGAGGCTGGCCATCATGAGGACGTGATCGCGCAGTGTTTTGAGCGCGTCGTCGAACCTCGCCAAAATATGTTGGGGAGTGTTGTCCGGCATGGAAGTAAGTTAGGCTCCGGTCGGTGCGGCGAGCAAGCCGCCACGGTCAGAAAATCGCGGCTTCCAGCCGTGCGCGCAGTTCGGTGACCGGGATGCGCTCCTGCTGCATCGAGTCCCGGTGTCGCAGGGTGACAGTGCCGGCTTTCTCCGGCCCGTTTTCCCCGATCGTGTCGAAATCCACGGTGACGCAGAATGGCGTTCCGATCTCGTCCTGCCGGCGGTAGCGGCGCCCGATGGCGCCCGCTTCGTCGTAGAAGACGTTCATGTGACGACGCAACGAGGCTTCGATTTCGCGCGCTTTGGCGACGAGTTCAGGCCGGTTTTTCAGCAGCGGGAAGATGGCGCATTTGACCGGCGCAACGCGGGGGTGCAGGCGCAGCACGGTGCGGGTCTCGGCTTTGCCTTTGTCATCGCTGACGGTTTCCTCGTCGAATGCGGCGGCCAGCACGGCCAAGGCCATGCGGTCGAGTCCGGCCGACGGTTCGATGACGTGCGGCAGGTAGAAGCCTTTGAAAAGTCTTTCCGCGCAAGTCGCGATTTCCTCGCGCGTGGTGTCCGCGCATTTGCGGTTCTCGAACAATTCGTCGATGAATTCTTTTTTCTGTGCGTCGGAGAGTTTGTCGCACGCAGCTTTGAGTTCCTCGTCGAATACCTCCAGAGGTTTGCCGGAGAACTTCTGGTGCTGCGCCAAGTCGAAGTCCCCGCGGGCGGCGATGCCTTCGAGTTCCTCCGTGCCGAAGGGAAATTTGAAAAGGATATCGACCGTGGCGCGGGCGTAATGCGCGAGTTCCTCCGGCTTTTGCCAGTGGTAGTCGAGCACGTCCGTGCCGAGGCCGATTGCGTCGTAATATTTCGTGCGTTGGTCCACCCAGTAACGGTGCCACATGTCCCAGCCCCAGTTCGGGCGCGGGGCGGAGAGGTCCGCGCCTTCGCGCCAAGTCTCGACGTGTCCGTGGATGAGTCGCACGGCGTCATCGGGCCGGATGAAAAATTCGAGCTCCATCTGCTCGAACTCGCGGGAGCGGAACGTGTAATTGCGAGGCGTGATCTCGTTGCGGAAGGCTTTGCCGATTTGCGCGATGCCGAAAGGAACTTTGACGCGCGAGGAGTCCAGGACGTTTTTGAACTGCACGAAAATGGCCTGTGCCGTCTCGGGGCGCAGGTAGGCGAGGTTCTCATCGCTCTCCACCGGTCCGCAATGCGTGCGGAACATGAGGTTGAACGGCCGCGGGGCGGTGAGTTCTCCGCCGCAATGCGGGCACGGCGTCACCAAACCGGTGACGGCCATTTGCTCGGTGGCGAGAAACTTGTAAAGCTCGACAGCATCAGCCGGCCCTTTGCCCTTCTCCGTTTCTTCCGCCAGCCAGGAAATCGTGACATCGGGATTGCGGACAAGCGCGAGGTTGGGCGCAAGTTGTTTGCCTTTGCCTTTGCCCCACTTCAGGAGGTCGGCGGGGTGGAAGCGATTGGTGCCCGGTTCGACAAGCTCCGCGATCGATTGTGTCCACTTCTGCTCGGACATCATCGCCCACCACTGGTCGGCGCGGACAAGCTTCTTGCATTGCTTGCAGGTGCTCATCGGGTCGCTGAACGTGTCCACATGCCCGCTGGCGGTCCATACCGTCGGGTGCATGATGATGCTCGCATCGAGGCCCACGACATCGTCGCGGTCGCGCGTCATCGTGTGCCACCATGAATCCCGCAGGTTGCGTTTGAGTTCCGCTCCCATCGGGCCGTAGTCCCAAAAACCGTTGAGTCCGCCGTAGATTTCTGACGACTGGAAAATGAACCCGCGCCGTTTGCACAGGCTGACGACCTTTTCCATCCGCTGTTGTTGCGCTTCCTTCGACATGAGCGGCCGAATGTAGCGGTCCTGCCGTGCTGCGACACGCGGAAAATCGCGGTCAGAGCGGTTTGAGCCCGGCTTCGATTTCGGCGCGGCGAGGCTCGAGGAAGGGCGGGAGCGAAAGGGCTTCGCCGAGCCGGTCCGAAGGTTCATCCGCGGTGAAGCCGGGTTCGTCGGTGGCGATCTCGATCAGGATGCCGTTCGGCTCGCGAAAGTAGAGGCTGCGGAACCAGAAACGGTTGACGGGTCCGCTGTGGGGAATGCCGGCGTCGGAAAGACGCGCGGCCCAAGCATCGTAGTCTGACAACGTGGTGCGCAGGGCCAGATGATGCACCCCGCCCGCGCCTTGCCGTGCGAACGGTGCGCCGGGTTCCGTCATGACATGCAACTCTTGTGCGGGGCCGCTTGCATCACCGCTTTGGTAAACGCGCGCCTCGCGTCCGGCATGATCGTAGCTGCGGACCGGTTGCATGTTCAGCAATTCGCGGAATACGCGGTCGGTGCGTTCGAGTTTCGGGACGCTGAGCGTGACAGGACCAAGGCCGCGGATCTGGTGTTCCGGCGGCACGGGGCTGCGTGTCCACGGATGCGCTTTGCCATCCGCTTCATCCGCGACGAAGCAGAGCCGCTGGCCTTCGGGATCCTCGAAGTCGAGGACGGCGCGCCCATCGCGCTCCGCGATGCCCTCATGCCGCACGTCGCGGGCACGGAGCCGGTCGTGCCACCATTCGAGGGACGCATTGTTGCCGATGCGCAATCCGGTGCGCGTGATGCCGGGCGTGCCCCGCTGTTCCGGCGCCGCGGGCCAATCGAAAAATGTCAGATCGCTTCCCGGCGTTCCGTTGCCGTCGGCATAGAAAAGATGGTAGGCCGAGACGTCGTCCTGGTTGACGGTCTTTTTCACCAACCGCATGCCGAGGACCTGCGTGTAAAAATGATGGTTCTCCCTCGCGCGGGCGGTGATGGCAGTGACGTGGTGGATGCCGTGGAGTTTCATTTCAGTCGTTCAAGAGCGAAGATGCGGACGTCGAAGCCGTCGGCGTGGCAGGCGTGCTGGGGTTGCGGTGCGAGTGCATCGAACCCGGCGAGCGCGGCGGGAAGCACGGAACACCGGTCGATCTTCGCCTCGCGGAATTCGTAAGGCGCATGGGCGACGGTGCCGCGGCAAAGGTGCGGTCCCCGGGTTGCATAGAGGTGATAGCGCTCGAGCAGGAAAAATTCGAGGCTGCCGGCCGTCGCGCATCGCGTCTCGCCATGCGGGCGCCACGTGTAATGTGCTTCTGCCGAAGTCCCTCGGCGGGTCGAATGGTAATCGATCGTCGGACCGAAATCGGCGCGCATGGTGGAATGCTCGTAGGGCAGGCGGAAAAACGTGCGCGCGGCAAGCACCGCAAGCGGTTGATTGCAGTCCAGGGAGTAAAACCAGACGCCGGGGACTCCATCGTCGTCATGGACATAGGTGCGGACGTTGAGTTCGAGAAAATTCGAAAGCGATCCGGCAGCGGGCAAGCCGGCGGGACGCACGTTGCGCATGGCGAAGGGCACAACACCGATCCAACCGGTTCCGGCGAAAGTGTCGGCGTGCAGTCCGCGCGGAAGGGTGCGCTGGATGTCGTCGCGATCAACGGTCCAATGAAGAAAAAGCAGATTTTCCCATCGCTGGTGCATGACGGGACGGCGTCCGCCGGGGCTGCGGCGTGCCGCTTCGCGTTGCTCTGCGGTCGGACGTTTCATGCGAAAAGCTCGCGGTGGGCGTCGCTGGCAAAGCGGAATGCCGGCAGCGGCGCGTCGATTCCCTTGGAAAGCGCCAGAAATTTGAATGACGTGCCCATGCTTTCCGGGTGAAGAAGCTGGCGCAGGGCGCGCATCTCCTTTGCCGCTGCGGCATCGAGTGGTGACGACGCCATGGGTGGAAATGTGATCGCGGCCAAGGCGGCGAGGGCGTGATGCTGGTCGGTGAATCCGGCGATGCGCAGTCCGCATTTTTCCGCCTCCTCGGCGACCGTCGTGAAATCGACGTGCGCGGTGAGATCCTGTTGGCCCGGAGCGGCGAGGGGATCGGGCGCCCTCTGCTGTTTGCGGTAAGCGGCCAGCGTTCCCTCCGCACGCGCGGGATGAAACCTGGCGCGGCGCGGATGCCCGTAATCGACGAGAAAAATCCATCCGCGTTGCAATTTGTCCGCGACGGTCTCGAGCCAGGGCGCGAGCGAAGGACTCCATTCGGTGCAAAAGCGGCTGTCGCCATCGACCGGCATTTTCTTCGCAGCCTCCAATGCTTCAGCATGCTCGAGAGGAGTTTCGCGGAAGACGAACCGGTCTGCGTCGCAATCGACGCGGCGCTCGAGCCATTTGCCGCCGGTGCGGACGAGAAGTTTGACCGGAAAGGCATCGAGCAATTCGTTGGCGAAGAACACGCCGGTGAAGCGCGGCAAATCTTTTTCGTCCGCCACCCATTGCGTCCGCCCCTGCCAGCGCCGCAGCAACGTTTCTTGAGCCGTGCGGCGGTTGGCGAGCGGTTCGACGATGATGGCGTGCGGACGGAATCCCGGGTGGTTGCGATCGATCGCCGTCAGGATGTCGTCCAAAAGCTGCCCGTCATTAGCGCCTTGTTCGACGAGCGTGAAATCTCCGGGCTCGCCGAGCTCTTTCCACATCCGCGAGAACTGCGCGGCCAGAAGTTTTCCGAAGACCGGCCCGATGCTGACGCTGGTGACAAAGTCGCCGTGTTTCCCGGTGCGCGACGTTCCGGACGCGTAATAGCCGCCTTCCGGGTGATAGAGAGCAACGGACATGAACTCGTCGAAGCCGACGGGACCGTTGCTTTTGATGCGGCGTCGCAGTTCTTCCCCGGGGCCTGCGCAATCCGCGGGGCGAGCGGTCACTCGGTTTGCCCGGTGCGGGCCGGGGATGGCTGTTGCTCGGGTGCCGCGCCGCCGAACGGCTGCAGCGGCACGGCAGCTTGCGCCGGTGACGCGGCGGGCACGGCACGGGGCGCCACAGGTTCCGCGCGGCGCACGGGAACGGCTTCGTCGCCGCCGGCAACGGCCGGTTTGACCGGTTCCGCCCTGCGCACGGTGACTTCGCCCGCGGGTGTGGCCGGCAGGGCACGGGGTATCGCGGGCTCCTGGACAGGGCCGGGTGTTCCGCGCTGGACCGGCACGGCGCGCGCGACCGGCACCTCGACCGGCTTCACAACCGCGGGTGGCTGCACGCGTGCGAGCGAGGAAGAACCGCGTGCGAAACCGGTCCGCTGCAGGTAGGCGGCGTAGTGCTTTTCGGCCTCTTTGACCGCGGCCTCGTTGAGCACGGGAAGTCCGGCGCCGACGTTCAGGTCCGTGGGCGGTTCCAGGCTGAACGTCCCGGCTGTCCCGCTCGACGTGTAGTTGCCGTAAAGCAACGGGACAGCCGTGATGTTGAGGCGTCCGTCGGGCAAAATGCGCGCGTTGATCACGGCGATGAGATCCATCGTCTTGGGAAGCCTGAGATCGAGGCCTGTGGTGAGCGTGCGCTCCGCGGCGGCAGCGTCCTTTTCGGGGGTGGGGAAAACCAATTCCAGAAGGACTTTCGGATTTTCAACCGACTGCGCGAGCGCGACCACGCCCCCGGTGAAAAAGTTTCCCGGCCCGAGCCGGAACGCACCCAACAAATCGTAGGAGCCCACGACGTAAGGGATCAGTTCCTTGTGCTGTTCGTAATTTCGCACGTAACCGCGCTGGAGCCTTTTGTTCTCCGATTCGAGTTGGCGCGGTTGCAACTTCGTGAAGCGGTCGAAGAGCTTGTTCGCGTCGAGGAACTGTCCGCGGGGTGCGGCGGTGAGCGCGAATCGCCGCGGGGCGTCGATTTTGCCGAGCGTGCGAAGGACACGGTAGCTCAGAGCCTCTTCCGGGTGCCCGAAGATGTAGAAACTGCCGATCCAGCAACCCGCGGCAAAGATCGCCAGAAAGATGATGAAGATCGTCCAGCCGAAGAGGCTGTCGCGGCCCGCGGGACCCGGGCGAGTGGAGCGGCCGTTATACATGCGGGTCTCGGGAGGGAACGGCAGGCATTGAGTCGGTCGGTCTGGCCATGTAATGAAGCCGGAATGTCTCTAAACCACGGGACGAAGCCAAGTCAAACGGGAGCCGGGCAGCGTCATGGGTAAGATCCGCGTCCTGCCGGAAGTCGTGGCCAGCCAGGTCGCGGCGGGCGAAGTCGTGGAGCGTCCCGCCTCGGTGCTCAAGGAACTCCTCGAGAACAGCCTCGACGCGGGTGCGCGGCAGATCGAGGTCGAAGTGCGGGGCGCGGGAACCGCGCTCGTGCGCGTGACCGACAACGGATCCGGCATGGACCGCGAGGATGCGCTCATGGCGCTGGAGCGCCACGCGACCAGCAAAATCGCCACCGCAGCGGATCTCGCCTCGGTGCAGATGATGGGATTCCGCGGCGAAGCCGTGCCGAGCATTGCGAGCGTTTCGGAGTTTACCCTGCGCACGCGGACGGAAGGAGCCAGCGCCGGCACCGAGGCGGTGGTGCGCGGGGGCAAATTGGTCGCGGTTCGCGACGCCGGTTGCCCGGTCGGAACGACCATCGAGGTCAAATCGCTTTTCTTCAATGTGCCTGCGCGGAAAAAATTCCTGCGAAGCCACGCCACCGAATCCGCGCATCTCGACCGTGCGGTCGAAAACATCGCGCTGGCGTTTCCGTCGGTGGCGCTCGCCTACGTGCGGGAAGGTCGCGAGATCTACCGGTTGCCGTCCGCCCCGTTGGCCGCGCGGACCGGCGATCTTTTCGGGGCCGAGGATCGCGCGCAGTTCCTCGAGATTGCCCACTTCGAGCGTGATGGTATCCGTGTGAACGGACTCGTCTCGCGTCCGGTGGTGACGCGCGCCGACCGCGGCAGGCAGTTCTTTTTTGTCAACGGGCGTGCGGTCGACAGCGGCTTTCTCGCCGCCGGTTTGCGCGAGGCTTACAGTCAGATGCTCGAGCCGGGTCGGCATCCGTCGGTCGTCTTGCACCTGGAGATCGATCCGCGGGAAATGGACTGCAATGTGCATCCGGCCAAGCGCGAGGTGCGCTTCCGCCGCGGGTCGGCGGTGCGCGATGCGGTGCATGAGGCCGTGGCCGCGGCGCTGCGCGAGGCGCGGGCAGAGTGGTTACGTCCCGTGCAGACGCACATCGCGGCGCGCGTTGCGCGTGCGCCGCAGGTCGACCCGCACAGCAGTCGCCATCAACCCGAACTGCCCCGCAGTCCTGCGGCGCCTCCCGAAATTCGCCCGGCCGAAATGGTGTCGCCCGTTGTGACGTCCGGACCGGCTTCGAGCGTTCCCGCGGAGCGGAGTGCTGCGGCCGGGGAATTCCGGCTCATTGGCCCTCTTGGACCGCGGTATCTGCTGCTCGAAGGAGAAGAGGGAATGGTCATGCTCGATCGCAGCGCGGCCCGGCAGCGCATTCTTTTCGAGCGCCTTCAACTCGGGGTGGATGGCGGGGCCGTCGCCGCGCAGCGCTTGCTCATGCCCGCGGTTTTCGAGCTTCCTCCGCGTTTGCATGAAGCCGTCGCGGAAAATCTGGCCGTTCTCGCCGCCTCCGGTTTCGGCATCGATTTGTTCGGGGGAAATGCGGTCAAAGTCGAGGCCATGCCGGACTTTCTCGCCGGACGCGACCCTCGGAGGGTGGTGGAGGATTTCGCCCAGGATTTCTTGTCCGATGGCGCCGCAAAAAGTCGTGCCTCGCTCGATGACAGCGTGCGGCGCGCGGTGGCGCGTTTGGCCAGGGGCGCACCCGAGCCGTCCGACGAGCGTGCCCAGCATGCGTTGGTTTCCCAGTTGCTCGCGTGTGAGTTGCCCTACTGCGACCCGGATGGCAAACCGGTCATGCTGCAATTTTCCTGGCGCGAGCTGGACCGCAAATTCGGGCGAGCTTGAGCCCCCGCCGCCTTGCCGCGCGCAGCGGGTGCAACTACAACTAGCCCCAATGCCGGACCTGCGCATCGAACCTGCAACGCTCGAAGACCTGCCGCTCATGGCCGAGCTGCTGGCCGATCTTTTTGCCGCAGAACCGGAGTTTACCGCCGACCAAGCCAAGCAGATGCGCGGATTGCGGCTCATCCTCGAGCAACCGAACCGCGGGCGCATCTTTGTCCTGCGCAACAGCACGCGCATCATCGGGATGAGCCACCTTCTCATCACGATCAGCACGGCGGAAGGCGGCGTCGTTCTTCTGCTGGAGGATCTTGTGGTTCATGCCGACCACCGGGGGCAGGGGCATGGCGGACGTCTTCTCAAACACGCCATCGATTTCGCCCGCGAGAAAGGTTTCGTGCGCATCAC
>VEQL01000012.1 GCA_018883245.1 Chthoniobacterales bacterium | reverse complement strand
CCGCCGCATCCAGGGTGGTCGGGACATCGCAGCCGGGTGCGCGCCGCGCGTCGAAAACCAGCGCCAGCGAGGTGGCCTCGGCGGGGATCTGCACCGGCGAGGACTCCCGGTCGAAGGCCGTGTCGCCGATCACCTGTCCCGCGCGCGTGAGCGTCAAGCCGGATGCCCCCTCCGAGGCGGCGTCTGTCGCAATCGCCCCCGTCCCCTCCGCGCCTCCGACGGCAAAAAACCGCCAACCATTCGCCACGAAGTCCCCGGCCTCGAAATTCTCCCGGAAAACGACCGGTGCCTCCGGCGTGGCGGCAGCGGGTGCTTGCGGGTGAACCGGCTGCGCCGGCAGGAGAAACAATGCTGCGGTTATGACTATTGGGTTTTTCATGGGGTTATGGTTTTACGACCTCATCGAACAGGGCGTGCGCCGGGTCCTTGCTGAGAATCGCGGTTTGCAGGAACGAGCAGTCGCGCGAGATGATGCCCTCGTAGTCGGTCGGGGTGCCGTCCCACTTCAGGATCGAGTAGCACTGGCCTGGAACATTCACGACGCCCATGTAGAAGCCGCTGCCGTTGGGCAGGATGCCCTCGTGCTGGCGGCGGAAAATCTCGCGCCGGATAATGGCGGCCTTGTCGTCCATCCCGACGCTCGAAAAGGCCATGATGGCCGCCACCGTGTCTTGCGGGAAGATGCCGCCGTTGCAGTAATAGGGAAACTCGTAGTTCCCATAGTGCTGGAAGTTGTAGTCGTCCGGAACGTCTTCGAAGTTGCAGGGTATGCCCCAGTAAAAGCCGGTGTAGTTGCCAGTCTTGGAGTCAATGTAGTCCACTGTCTTCCCCTTGGCGCTGTCGTGATACTCCGCCGCCTCGAAGGCATCCCAAAGCGCCTGCATGACATCGCGCGGTCCGCGCTTGAGGCCGGTGTCCGCCTCGATGCCGTTCGCGATGCCGAAGAGCACGGCGTTTTCCTGGATGAGGGGATTGATGTAGTCGTGCCGTTTGCCGTCCTGCCCGATCCACCAGATGTAGCGGTTTTTTTCCGGCAGGAAGAAGGTCTTGTTGTAGGCCTGCCGCAGCCGGAGCGCCCGCTCGCGATAGTCCTTCGCACGATCCTTGTCGCCGACGTCTTCCATCATCTTCGCCACGCCGAGAAACGACTTGTAGGCCTGTCCGTTGACCAGAGCGTTCTTCCAGCCGGAGCTGATGGTGTCATAGCCGGTGTCGCCAAACTGGTTCCGCCCATTTCCGTCGCGGAAGGTTTCGATGAGCCCGTCACCGTCGAGATCCCGTGCGATGAGATAGCCGATGGCCTTGACGAGCGCGTCTTTGTTGGCGGCAACGAACGCCTTGTCGCCGGTGGAGAGGTAGTAGTCGGTGGCCGCGTTGAGCACGCCGGTGTTGGAGTCGGCGGAGATGTTGCCCTTCTGCAGGACGTAATCGATCGAGCCATCGTCGTTCATTCGCTCGTTGAGCCAGAACTCGATGGTCCTCCGCGCGATCTTGTTGAGGTCGATGCCCATGATGACCGCTTTGCTGCCCATGCCGTTGAGCCATTGGAGGTTGCGGTCCATGTTGCAGGAGACGGGATCGGAAATGACGTTGTTGCCAATGATGCCGCCGGGTGAACCGAGCCACGGGGAGCCGTCTTCCTGGAACAGCATGAAAGGGGTGACGTGGAGCAGGGAGATCAGGCCCCGGCGGACCTTCGCCCATTCGGCATCGGGGATGTCGGACTTCGGCTTTTCCAGGCGGGCCGGGGTGAAGACGATCTCGCCATTGCCCGCGCCGGGAAACGCGACGCGCAGGTCGATGCGCTTGTGGTGTCGGCTGCCGGTGAAGCGGCAGGCAAGCGCCTCGTCGGAGCCGGCACCGCTGAGCCGCAGCTGGCCCATGTCGAGCGCGCTGATGATGAGCGGTGCCTTGACCGCTCCGTCGTTGCCCCATTCCTCTGCGAGAATCGTGGTGCCCATCGCACGCGGATCGAAGGGAATGAGCAATTCGGCTTTGGTCACCTGTCCGGCATTCGCTCCGTCGAGCGCGAGGCTCATCCGCAGATGCTCGTTCTCCGTCCAAACCGACCAGCGGGCATCGATCCCCTCGGCCGGGCTGAATTGATACACCACTTTGCCGGGCGTGAGTTGCCGTTTCGCCGACACATCCCAGGCATCCACCGTGCGTCCGTCTGCAAGCGTGAACACGAGCCTCATCGGCTCGCGCAGGAGCTGGGTCTTCGCCCGGTCGCCGCCCTCGGTGTCGAGGCCGAACTCGGCGATGACCGGGAACGCGGCATCGGCGCGGAGATTGTAGATCGTTGTTCCCGTCGGCGTCCAGTCGCGGCCGGTGTTCGAGGGCTGCGGCACGAAATTGCCAAACTGGGCCGGAGCCTCGAAGGGCTGCGTGGTGAAGGTCACGCCCGCCGGGTCGCGCACTTCCGGGCCGGTGATCGTTTGTAGAAGCTTGGGAGCCTCTTGGGAAATATCCCATACGGTCACGCTTTGCCTGCCATTGCTCGAACACACGATCTGCCCGTCCGGGGAAACCGCCAGCGCAACCGGGGTGGTCACCTCGCTTGCGGGCACGACCACCGCATTCGTCTTGCCGTCAAAGCGTGCGATGCCGCCGCTCCCGCTCCACCAGCAGCGTCCGCCTTGATCGAAGGCAATGCCCCACGGCGTAAACCCCGCCTGTTCCACAAACACCTCAGGCTCGCCATCTGCCAGCGGAAACCGCCGGATGCGCGCCTCGTTAAACTCAGTGGTGAACACCGCCCCGTCCCGCACCGCGATCTGCGTGATCCAACCCTTCGGATTTCCCGTCGCCACCGTGCCCTTGAACGCGCCCGTCTTGCCATCGTAGCGATGCACCTTGCTGTCATCGCAACTCACCACAAAGCAATCGCCCTCATGCCAGACGAGATCCGAGGCGCGCGCGAGGTGGCCGGGCTGTCCCGCCGGCACGGCAATGAAATCGCCGAGAAACCGACCGGTGACGCCATGGAATTTTTTGACCGCCCCCGGCCCACCGACCGCTCCCGTGGCCACATACAACGCACCGTCCGGCCCGTAGGCCAGCGCGTTGGGCCGATCGACCCGCGGTATGAAGGTCCCAACATGCTTGCCGGTGCTGGAATCATAGCGCTCCACCGTTCCACCGCCGCTCATCGCGACGAGCAGATCGGCGGCTTGCAGACTCGTGCCCTGAAGGGCAAATCCAAGGGCAATCGACAGAATTCTTTTCATGGGTTTGTGTGTTTTTGTGTGTTTCATGGAGTTCGCCTATGGGCTGGGGACGCTTTCTTCAATCTTGCGGTATTCAATCACCGTGGAGCCGGGCAGTTCATCAATCTCGATCTTCAGGCGGGCCAGATCCCGGCCCTTGACCTGTCGGGGTGGCTCGGGGGTGTAGCTGGGCGAGCACACGACTTCATAGGTGGCTGCGGGATCAAGACCGTGCAAACGGGCCTCATAGCTGGGGTAGGGTGAATCGTGACGGCGAAACGCGAAGACGACCCCGTCCTGCTTTTCCGGGCGATGGTATTGGTAAACGCACCAGACGGTGGGGCTGATGCCTGGCTCGGACAGCGGGTAGAAGTCACCGAGGAGGTAGGGGCGGAGGCGTTTGCCTTCGGCGATGCCCTGGCGCAGCAGTTCGCGCGGGTAAGAGGCGGGGCGGGTGTCTTCGCAGAACGTGATGCCGCCGTTGTAGCCGCTGCGGAAATAATACGGCTGGGCGCCGATACAGCCGCTCTGGCTCAAGGGAAGATAACGATTGAGCCCGTGATTGGAGGCTTGGTTCAAGATGGCGGTGTCGTTGGGCTGGCCCCGGGCGATGGTCAGCACGGCGCTGTCGGTGCGCCATAAGGGCAAGGCCCGGGCCGAGGTTTCCAAGTCGATGCGCCGCCCGCCGCCCGCGCAATTATCGAGCCGGAGCCGGGGGTTGGCCGCGCGCAGGGCGTCCCAATGGGCGTAAAGGCCCTCCACATAGCGAATCTCGGTGAGGCCGAGGCGGTTGTTGTCCCGATCCGCAGACTGCCAGTGATGGAGGGACGGGGCCCCGTCGGTGCGCCACCAATCCACGCCCCAGGCCTGGATGGCCTCGTTCATGTAGCGGGTCATGTAGTCAAGGGCCTCCGGGTTGGTGAAGTCAATGGGGCCGGGCGGGCCGGGTTTCATCACCCATTCGGGGTGTTCCAGGGCCAAGTCCGTGCCGGGCCAGATTTCTTCGGGGGCAAACCAGAGAAGGAAATCGAGGCCGTAACGGTGCGCCAGGTCGCTCAGCGGCTTGATCCCGTTGGGGAAGCGCACCGGATCATAGCCGCGGGTGATGGGAAAGCCCCAATGGCCCAAGCCCTTGGGATGTCCCCCTTTGACCCACCAGGCATCGAGCCAGTAGCACTCGAATCCGAGGTCTTTGAAGGATTCGATATAGCTGCGCTCGATGGCTTCGGTCGTTTTATTATTTTCCACAAACGAAGAAGTCGCGTGGGCAAAGGGCGGAAACAGCACCTCTCCGTCGTGGCGCGGCAGGATACGGGCCAGCATGGTGCGCCGGAACAAATTGTAACCGGCAAACTGGTCGCCGCCCTCCCAATAGACCTGCAGCACGCGGGGACTGCGGATGCTCTCGCCCGGCTTGAGGCTCAGTCGCAGGTTGCGCAACCCGGCGCAAACCCGCAGAGCCTGGTCGCGACGCTCGACCGTGGCGGTCCATTGCCCGGTCCAGCCCAGCGCGGTCACCACGCCCCCGCGCCCCCAGTCGAGCGTGAAAAACGGGAAGGCCTGGAAGGACGACCGATTGTCGCGCGGTTGCCAGGACACTTTGGCCCCGACCGGCAGAGGGTCGTCCAAGGGTGTGAATTCGCTCAGATCATAGACCGGCCCGCCGAAGGACCCCCGGAGCCGGCGCAGCACGGGCTCGGGTGCGTGGGCCTTTGTGGGCGGCGGGCTGGCGCCGTCCAGGCCCATCAACCCGACGACGGGCTCGTCAGCCACGGTCGAGGGGGACGGCAGCGGCAGCGTCGAGTCGAGGGCGCACAACTCCTCAAGGATCGGCGTATCCCGATTACCCCGGTTGGTGAACCGCAAGACCCAATCCACGCCGGGCACGTCCAGGTAAAGGGTGATGCGCGCTTCGATGGTGAGCCCGGTCTCCGGATCCGCGAGGGTGAGCGTCCGCACCCGGCAGCTGGGATCGGGTTGGACCTCGGTGAGGGTGCGGGTCCATTTCCCCAGCAAGTCCGAGGAAGGGCGTCCTCCGTAGAGGAAGGAAAAGGGGAAGGCCGCGGTGGGAGGCGCCCCCGTGGCGGGGTCGCCGAAGGCGGCGTCGGCCCAGCGTCGGGTAAGTTCGACGCTTTGGGGCAGCAACGCTTGCGCGTCCGCCGCCAGGGCACTGCCGGTCAGGGTCAAGGCCAGGAAGAGCATTCCGCCTCGCCAAAATCGAAACGAGCTTGTCATAAACTCGATGCAAACCGCCCGGCTGCCGCCGCGGAGGGTCCGAGCATCTGGCGCGACCGCCTGGTCGCCTGCGCAAGCGCGCAAACTCAAGAGGCAAAGCGGCTGGTCTGGCTGCTTCATTTGGTCAATTTGCGGTATTCAATGAGCAGCGAACCGGGCAGGTCTTCGATGATGGCTCCGTAGCGCTGCAGGTCCGCGCCTTTCATGCGGCGGGGCTTTTCCGGGGAATACGAGCGGGCCTCGGTCACCTCGTAGTCCCCGTCCGGATCAATACCCTGCAGGTTCAGTTGCAAGCCGTAGTAAGGGGCTTGGTGGCGCCGGAACACAAACACCGCACCTTCGTCCGACTCCGGGAGATGATACTGATACGCGCACCATTGCTCGGCACTCGCGGTGGGTTTGGTCAGCGGATAGAAGTCGCCCAGCAGGTATTTGCGCAGACGCTTGCCCTCGGCGACGCCCTGTTTGAGCAACTCGCGAGGATAACCGGCGGGCCGGACATCTTCACACCACGTGAGACCGCCGTTGAACGCGCTTCGCAAGTAATACGGCTCCGCTCCGACCGTGCCTGACGTGCTGAACGGCACGTAACGATTGAGCCCATGGTTGATGGATTGGTTGAGGATGGCCGTTTCTTCTTTGGCGGGAGAGTCGCTGCCGCGCACATGGCCGTTCACGCTCCACACGGCGCTGTCGGTGCGCCAGAGCGCGAGCGAGCGCGAGGAGGTTTCCAGGTCGATGCGGGTTCCCCCGCCGGCGCAGTTGTCGAGCATCAGACCGGGGTTGGCCGCGCGCATGGCGTCCCAGAACGCATAGTAGCCCTCGACATAGCGCATCTCGGTCATGCCGGTGCGATTGGGATCGGTGTCATTGTCTGTCCAATGCTTCAGCGAAGGGCCGCCATCGCTGCGCCACCAATCGATGCCCCACTCCTTGATGACTGTGTTCATGTAGCGTGTGATGTATTCCCGCGCCTCCGGTTTGGTAAAATCGATGGGGCCGGGAGGGCCGGGCTTCATTACCCACTCCGGATGCTCTTTGGCAAGGTCCGTGTTCGGCCAGATCTCCTCGGGAGCGAACCACAGGATGAACTTCATGCCCTGCTTCGCGGCGTGATCGCGGACGGGCTTCACGCCGTTCGGGAAGCGGACGGGATCATAGCCGCGCTCGATCGGGAACCCCCAGTGCCCCATGCCATGCGGGTGGCCGCCTTTCATCCACCACGCATCCAGCCAGTAATACTCGAAACCCAAGCCCGCCAACGAGTCGATGTGGCTGCGCTCGTTGGCTTCGGTGGACTTGTTGCCTTCGTAGAACGACGACGTGGGAGGGGCAAAGGGCGGAAAGACCGGCTGGCCCTTGTCGTCCTGCGGCACAATGCGCGCCAGCATCGTGCGGCGGAACAGGTTGTCGCCCATCTGGCGGTTGCCGCCCTCCCAATAGACCTGCAGCACGCGCGGGCTGCGGATGGTCTCGCCGGGGTGCAGCATGGTGCGCAGGTTGCGCATGCCAGCGCTCACACGCATTTGAGGTCCGCTGCGGTCCACGCAAGCCACCCAGTGCCCGGTCCAGCCGATGGCGGTCACCACACCGGCACGACCCCAGTCGAGGGTGAACATGGGAAACTCCTGGAAGGACGACCAGGCGCTCGGCGTGCCCCACTCGATCCGCTTGCCCGCCACCACTTCCTCGTCATAGGCCATGAAGTCTTCGATGTTGAACCGGACACAACCGATCGTGCCGTGAAGCCGTCCCAAGATCGGATTGTTCTTGGTGGTCAGACTGCTTGAGCGGTCCGCGACGCTCATGAGTCCGGTGATGTTGCCGTCGCTGGCTTCGGAACGGGCCAACGGAGGATTGATGGCCACATCCACCGCCCGCACCTGCTCGAGAATGGGCGTGTCCTTCCCACCCTTGTTCGTGAAATAAACCGTCCAGTCCACGCCCGGCGTGTCGAGGTAGATGTCCGCCACCGCCTTCACTTCCAGCCCCGTCTCCGGATCGGTGAAGGTCAGCGTGCGGCGGCGCGTCTTGGCGTCCACCTCCTCCACTTTTTCCTCCGCCTTCCATTTCGGCAGCAGCTCCGAGGACGGCTTGCCCCCATAAACAAACGAAAACGGCACGCCGCCGAGCGGACCGCCCTGTTGGGCCAGTTGATCCAGCCACACGACCTCGCCATCGGTCAGTTCGATGCGCGGATCGCACCAATTCGCCTGGTCCCAAGCCCGGTCGTCACCGCCATTGTCCACAATCAAGTCGAAGGACGTCGCCCCGTCCAGAGGCACATCGATGCTCTGCCGGCTGCCGGGACGAAGAACGTCGGAAACAAACAGCTCCCTGCCACCGGAAACAACCCGGAACCTCACCGAGGCCACCTGCCCGTCCGCATTGCGGTCCACGCCGATGTCGGCAAGAAAACGCGTCGCCGGTTTTTCCAAGGTCACCCGCATCACGACATGGGCGTTGAGTCCGAGCCCGCGCTCGTAGGTCTTGTCCGCCAGGCGCAACGCCTTCCCGCTCACGGAACGGTTCAGCATGACCGGAGCGTTGGCCGGGTCGTCGTTTCGAACCACGACCAAACGGTGGCCCGACAGCGGCGCGGGATTGGCGGCAAAGGATTGTTCGGCCCAGCGCTCGTTCAACGCGATTGGAGATGTCTCGCCGGATGCGCTGCAGATGGCGGACAAACCGAATAATGCGGCAAGAGTCAGTTGTGTTTTCATGGTTTGAGTTTTCATGGTTTGAGTGATTTCGAGCGATTCCTCATTCAACGCGGCTCACGTCGCAGATGAAGGCACCCAGTTCGCATTCAAAGGGGAGTTGCCCGCTCCAGACCACCTGCAGTTCGCCGCGGAAAGGTTTCTCGACCGTCCACCGCAGGACGGCTTCCCGGCTTCCGGCGGTGACGGGCGCTTGGGCGACGGTCTTTCCATCGACCTTGAGCCAGACCCTGCCCTCCTTGAGGTGGACCATCGAGCGCACGGCCGGCGGCACGATGCTGGCGCGAAATTCATAGGTTCCGGGACGGGTGAAAAACACATTCCAATAGCCGTTCAGCCGGCTCCTGTTTGCTTCCAGCGTTTTCGGAGTCCGGCCCTTGTTCTGCCAGTCGAGCATCTCCTGCGAAATCCCCTGCCCCATCCAAAACGCGAATTTTTGAATCGCAAATTCTTCCTTGCCCGACTGCAGCGGATGCCAGTCCACCGAGCTCAGCATGACCACCGGCTGCCGTGGGTCGCCCAGATGGATATGCACGGGGGCCAGTGCTTGGTTGGTGCCCGCCTCCCAAAACCGGGTGACGCTGGCTTCGAGCCGCTTCAGCACCTCGGGATACTCGGCGGCAACGTTCACGGTCTGCCCCGGGTCTTCCTGCACCGCATAAAGCCCGCCGCGCCGCCACATCCGGAAGTCCCTGGTGCGGGCGCTGACCCGGTTCATGTAATCCACGCCCTCGAAATCCCGAGTCGGCGGAAGGAACAAATGGCCGATGTTGTGGACCACGCGGTCGGGCAAGGGCCGGGCCGGCCGCAGCAGGTGGTCGAGCAGGCTGATGCCATCCAGCGATTCCGGCGCGGGGTGTTTCGCTCCGGCGATATCAAGAAGCGTCGGCAGGATGTCGTAGTGGGCCGCCAGCTCGGAACTGATGCGACCCGGCTGAATCCGGCCCGGCCAGCGGATGAAGCAGGGCACGCGAGTGCCGCCCTCGTCGCCCGCGCTCTTGCCGCCTTTCAGCCCGGCGTTCCAGAGCGGCCCCCACTCCGTCATGTGGGAAACAGCGGTGCCGTTGTCTCCCATGAAAATCACCATGGTGTTCGTGGCGAGGCCGGTCTCATCCAGATAGTTCAGGAGCCGCCCGATGTTCTGGTCCAGGTTTTCAATCAGCCCGTAAAATCCGGCGACTTCCTTGTGGTAGCCGAGATCCAGAAACCGCTGCATCGCCTCCTTGGGCGGCGTGTAGGGCCCGTGGGGTGCCGAGGTGGCCAGATACAGGAAGAACGGTTTGTCCGGGTTGCGCTCCTTGCCCAGCCAGCGCATCGCCTCATCGAACTGGATGTCCGTGGCAAACCCGCGGGCGGTCAGCGGCCGGCCGTTTTTGAGATGCGTCGGATTGAAGTAGCTGTTCTGCCAGAAATCGCCCTGAAGTCCGCACAGCGCGCCGCCGCTGTGGATGTAGGTGTATTCAAAGCCCTTGTCTTGCGGACGCGAAGGCAGGTGTTCGCCCAAATGCCACTTGCCGATGATCGCGGTCTGGTAGCCGGCATCCCGCAGCAGTTCCGCCACCGTTGGCACCTTTTCGGGCAAATAGTATTTGCCGAGAAACGTGCAGGTGACCCCGACATTGAACGCATTTCGCCCGGTCATCAAACTCGCCCGGGTCGGCGCACACTCCCCACTGACCTGGAATTGCGTGAAGCGAATGCCCTCGTCCGCCAGCCGGTCCATGCTCGGGGTGTTCAATGCCGGGTGCCCGTGCCGATGCACATCGGGGAATCCCTGGTCATCGGTGAGCAGCAGGATGATATTGGGTCGGGCGGCCGCAGGCGTCGGCCCGGCGGCCAAAGCTGAAAATCCGGATGTCGCCAGCGCGGAGGTGAGCAGGAGGAGAATTTTCATGCGTTGAGGTTTTCCTTCTTCCGCCTCATTTCACGCTGGGTTTGCCGTGGAGGCGTTCGCGCAAGGCGGGTTCGCGGAGCAGGGCGGTTTGCAGGAAGGTGTAGCTGTAAGTGAGATGGCCCTCGTAGCCGCAAGGGGTTCCGTCCCATGTGTAAAACTCGCCTCCACCGCCGATCCCATTCTGGAAACCGCCGCCGTTTTCATGCGCGCCCGCCCATTGCCGCTGGAGCATCGCGGCCAGCACGCGGTCGGCGCGGTCGCCCAGACCCGCCATGTGGGAGGCCACCAGGAAGTGGAACGTGTCGCTGACGCAGCACCCGCCGTTCAGATAGTGCTTGAAGGGATTGGACGCCACGGATCGGTCGCCGCCCGGGCCGTAGTGGTAGTCGCCGGGTTTGATGGGCAGGAGCGTGGTTGGGATTCCGAGGTCGAAGCGATCGAACCCCACTTCATCGATCTTGGCCCACAGCTTTTTCAACATGGGCCGGCCCTCCTCGGGAGAGAGCAATCCGTTTCTCACCGCAAAGCCGGTAATCCACGGCGAGGCGTAGTCGTGCAAGACGCCATCCCGGCTGCGCCACCAGCCGAGCCAGCGGGTCTCCGGGTTGTAGAAACACGGAAGGAAGGCGGCCCGGAGCTTGGCGGCCCGCTCGCGCCAGTGGGCGGCACGATCCGGGTGGCCGAGCGCCTCCGCCATCTCGGCCAATCCGAGCCACGCGCGATAAACCTGGATGTTGATGAAGGCGTCTTTGTGGCCGGAGTTGACGGTGTCATAAGCACTGGAGCCCGAACCGAACTCCATCGCGAAGGTCCCTTCGTTGCCGCTGTTGGGGGACTCCACCAGACCGTCGCCATCGGTGTCATTGCGCTCGAGGAATGAGGCGATTTTTTCCAGCACCTCCCAGCGCGTGACGAGCCATTGGTTGTTCCCGTCCGCCTTCCAGACATTCCACGCACCGGTCAGCGTGCCAGAAATGCCATCGAGCATCTGGATATGGTCGTGGTAGCACGGCACGGCCCCATCGGCCTCTGCGGAAACCATGACTGTGGAATTTCCAAGTGCCGCGATTTCCGCCTCGCTGCGGATGAGCTTCATCCGCGGATTGGTTGCCGCCATGGGAAAAGTCCGGGTCAGGAAATGGTCCACTGTCCGGCGCATCGCTTCGTTGAGTTCGATGCCCTGTGGCAAAGCCGGCGATAGAAGCACCGCGTCGCCCCAATAGTGCATCAGGCCGCTCACGAGGTCGCTCAGCACGTTGTTGGCATAGAGGCCGGGCGGAGCCGAGACGGTGCTGGAGGCTTCGCCCCACGGGGCGGTCGCCTGCAGCGCGTTGAGCCAGCCGCGACGGATGGCCGGCCAGAGCGCGGTTTCCTTCAAACCCTCAGGAGGCGGAAGCTGCACGGGCTCGAAGCTCCAGACCACAGGCTTGCCGGCGGCCGCCTTCGAGATCAGGGATAAGTCGAGCTTGTTGTTGCGGCTTCCGTGGCTTCCATCCCGCATCCCCTGGATCCGGGCGGTGCCGGCATCGGCGGGCGTGGCCTTGACCAGCACCAGACCGAGGTCGGGGGCGTTGAGCAGAAACGGCGGGTGCACCGTGCCGTCCCTCTCCCACCGCCCGCCGAGAACTGTGACAGCGGACAGCGCGGGGCGCAGCGGCAGCCGGACTTCCACATCGTCCGTCGATTGCGCCGGAGCGGCGACGGTCAGGGTCAGCCCCCCTTCGGGCACTCCCGCCTTCCAATCCAGTTCCGTGCCCGCGGCATCCACCTTCACCTGGCCTGGCGCGGACGAAGCCACCTTGCCGTCCGCAAGCTTGCCGGCAGAAACCGACGCCGGCTCGCGCAGCAGGTTCATCTTCTCGCGTCCGCCGCCTTCGGTATCCAAGCCGAGGTGGATCAAGGCTCCGCTTTCGGCGTCGAAATCCACGCGCATCGCCGAGGCATCACCGGGAGGGCCCTCGCGATAAAGCCCGGCAAAAGGGCCATCCTTGATCGGTTGCGGCACCATAGCCGCAGGCCAGCGGCGCTCCGCGCGAAGGGACAAAGGGGGAGGTCTGGCCTCGCAGGCGATCTGCACCTCATACAGGTGAACGGCGACATTGCCCTCCTGCCGGTCGCCAAGGTTGAACGAGACCGCAAGGCTTTTCCCTGCGGTGTCGGCATCCAGCGTCCAGGTTTTCTCCTGCCACTCGCCGGAATACTCCGTGGGTGCCTCAATGGTCCGCCCCCCCTTGTTCGCATACCCCTCACCGCCTACGTGCGTCACCAGATTGACCGTCATCTCGGGGAACTCCCACCCGCGCGCCGGGTCCATCGAGCCGATCCGATATCTGACCGTGTATTTCAGCTTGTCCGCGCTGATGGTGTGGGACGGCACAGTTTGATAGATGTGGGCTCCCGGGCTGGTGGAATAGACCATGCCGGGATTGTCATTGCCCCAGCCGATCTGGGTCCACCCGGCAAGGCCTTGGGCGAAATCGGGATTCTCGAGCGGTAAATCCTCCGCATGCGCCATCGTCGCGAGGCAGAGAACCGCGGCGATGCCGCAAACGGTGGATCGGAGTGTTGGGTTGTCAATCATTGGCCCCCTTCTTTTCGCTGATGGTCACGGCAAAGCCGGCACCTTCGTTTGTCCATGTGTTGCCGCAGCCGATGACGAAATCCAGCATCCGGCCAGCGGAGGCGGTGAACTCAAAATCGAAATCCTGCGCCGCCGTGGAGCCCCGCGCTTCAAAAAGAATCTCGTCTCCGAGCCGGATGACGAAATCGCGGTCACCCGAGTCGGCAGGGACGCGAAATGAACCGGTCACATGGTAAGTCGTATTCTCCGCGGCTGCCGGGGCGGTCCAACGGATGGCGGTGGCCTTATCGGGAGAATTTCCCGGATGGATCACCATCTCGCCCGCCTCGAATCCAAAAGCCGTTTTGGTTGCGAACCAAACAAGGCCGTTTTCCCATAGATCAACGTCTCCGAAGTTCCGCATCCTCCACTGCCCGTCGTCTTGGGAATCCGTGAAAGCGCGGAAGCTGCTGCTGTCGAGGATGTCTGCACGTCCGGCACTCCACGCGCTGTCCGATTTCCCGAGGGAGTCGAAATCGCCAGGCATCGACCAGGTCGTGGCATTTGCTGAATGCCCAGCCGCCGCGGGCTCTGCGGCAAAAGCCGGAACCGCGCCGGGGGCCATCAAGGCGCCAACAGCCAGCAGAGTCAGACGCTGGAGGAAGGATTTGGCACGACCGGCCCTGGCGGTGGCCTTTGTTGCTCTCGAGAGTGATAAATTCATGGATTGGATGGTTTGGGTTCAGCGTTTTCGAAACTGCGTTTGGCGGCGGCGGGAGGATTGGGCGGCGGCGGGGGAAACGCATCGACGGCCTTGCGCACCTCGGGGCTTGCCGCGGCGATCGCGAGATGGTTTTCGAACAGCTTCATTTCGCGAGCCTGGGTGGTGGTCACGAACCCGTCGCACTCGTAATCGGCCCATGTGATACCCGGCACGCCTCCCTCCCCGATGGTGGCCTGCCACCACGGATAAACGGCAGTGAGCACATGCATCATGGTGGCCTTGACCGGGCGGTCCACGTTGTAGGCGCGGGTGTAGTCGTCGGTGCCGAATTTGTCGTTGAGGGCGATGTCGCGCATGTGATCGAACTGCGGCAGCCACGCGGGCGTGATGCCCTGCTTGACGCAAGCACGGGTGAGCTCGCGGACTTCTCTCGGAGTGTAGGGCAGTGTTGTGTAGTCCGAGTGGTAGGCGAGGACTCCGGCCTTCTGCAGAATCTCGGCGATCATGGCATTCCGCCGCTGGCTGTAATAGACATGCCGGAGATGGGGATCCGGGCTGGCGGGATTGATTCCCGCGACGAGGGCATTTGACCCCTCGGTGCGCAGGGTGAGTGCCGACGAGGGAACCTCCTTGCGCAGGTGCTCCAGGGTTCGCGCATAGTTTTCCGCGCGCAACTCCGTGCGGAAACTGTCGAAATCCAGCACGGCGGGCGACCAGTCGTGGAACGGGTTGTTGGAATCGGAGTATTCCCAGCGATGGTCCCAGCGGTTGACGACCTGTCCGCGCTCGGGGTCGATCTCCTCCCATGCGGCGAACCGGGTGCCCCACGCGGCATTGACCTTGTCGAGCGAGCTGTATTGTTTTTTCAGCCAGTCGCGGAAGGCGGCGATCGTGGCCGGGCCGTGCGGATAGCGGATGTGAAGGTCCATGCGCAGCCAGCCGCGGGTGTCCTCCACGGAAAAAGGCGTCTGGCCGGCGGCATTGCGGGCGAAGACGTCGCCCCAGCGCCGGAAGTGATAAAGCCAGACAAGGGCATTCGCCTCCGGAAGCTTGGGGTCCGCATGGCTGGCCTCCATCGGCCAAGCCGTGTCGAACGCAAAAGGTTTCCCGGTGAGCCAGGTGGCGACCTCGCCTATGGTCACGCGGGCAAACGGATAATTGCCCCAGCCTTCCACCGGCATCCCGTCGGCGCGCGCCAGATCGAGGAAAAACTTCCAGGCATCCCCGTTCTGGTTCGACTCGGGTGTCGGCTGGCTGTGGATGTAGGGAAAGCGGATGAATTCGTAGAGCCACGGCATGCCGGTGGTGGTGACGACGCTGATCCCGCTTTCCTCCATCCTGGCGATGTCGGCGCGCGCGTTGCCTTCGACATCCGGCCCGAGCTGGATGTTGGCGCGCATGTCCGCCATCGTTTGCGTGACAACCATCGGCACCCAGCGCCCGCCTTTCCAAACGAGGTTCTTCGCGTTCGGCATCAAGGCGACCTCGAGGGTTTCGTCCGAAACCGAAAGCGGCGAAGCGGCGGTGGCGATCTGCGGCGGGTCGCCGGTCAGGAGCTTCACAACCACATCCTTGGTCCATGGCGCGATCTGCAGGTGGAGGGTTCCGCGGACCTCACCGCCGGGGGGAATGCCACCGAGCTGGCTCTCGAAGGAAGTCATGAATTCCTCGAACGTGTGCAGCCACTTGTTCAAACGCGGCTGGCCGCCGAAGTTCTCGAAGGTCACCCGGGGGGATGACGGCTCGACGGCAATCGCCTCTTTGGCTGCGGTGAAATCCCATTCCATGCGCGCAACCGTCCTGCCCTCCCAAAGATTGACGAGCCAGTCGTGGTCTTTTTCAAAGCGCGCGAGGCCTTCGATCCCGATGCGATAGCGCCCGGGAAGCAGACCGAAGCCCTGCGGGGTCTCCTTGGCGTCGGTCATGAAATTGATCCAGACCTCGGTGCTCTCGCCGGGGTAGAGGTAATCGAGAATGCGGATGTAGCGATTGTAAGGGATGCCGGTTTGCTCCCAGTTGCCGTCGTATTTTTGCCGGAAAATGGCGGGCTTGAGGAAAAACGCGCCGACGCCTTCGGGATCGAGGATGGTGTTGCCGGTGTTGGTAATGCGGAATTTGAACCAGACCAAGTCGCCCGCTTGGACGACGCCGCTCCGGACCAAGGGGCCCGCGTCATAGTTCGGATACTTGTCGGATGGCTTGTCGGAGAGATCCGCAGCCATCAGGTGCGGAGCGCCCGGACGAATGGTCGCCGTCACGGACCCGAGGAAATCGAATTTCACACCGATGTCCGCCGGCAGCGACAGGTCCGCCAGATCGCGCCCGCCACGACGTTCGGGATCCTCGAACGCCGTCGCCGACACGTGCACCGGACCGGAGGCCTCCGCCGCGGTATTGCGCAGCACGTAGCCCACCGGGACCACGTCATAGGCGCGCGCCGCGACGGGCACTTTGAATTTCGCCTCAAGGCCGCCCAATTGCACCGACACCTCGCGCGCTTCAACATTCGCATCGCGGGCGAGCTGTCCGGTTTTTTCCGCCTCCCGCCGGAGCGGGTCATAAACCAGGCCGCCATCGGCGTGGATCGGGTAGGTGAAAATCGGCGCGGGTGCGGGAGGCTGCGGGTGATGGTTTGCGGGCACACAACCCTGCGGCGTAGCCAGGAGCAATGACGCTGCGGTCATGACCAGTGTGTTTTTCATGAGGTTATGTTTTTTTCGTGGGGTCGATGAGTCTGCAGCCGGCGAAGCGCGCCTTCCCGCTCTGCGGGCCCGGTGCAGCGGAAGACGAAGGGTTCGTGTCCGAGCTTGCGGCAGACGTCGAGGGCGCGTCGCGGCTCGGCGAGATCCTTGCCCCAGCGGATGCGGTAGCGGAATTCGTGGAATCCGCCGAGCGAGGCCTCGAAGTTGGTCTCCCAGTAGTTGGTCATGAGCCAGCCGAGGGCGTCGGCGGGCCGACGTTGCGGGAGGCTGCCGTTGGCAAGCAGGCGCGTGCCGGGTTCGAGCGGGCCGAGCTGCAGTAGCGGGGCATCGAGGCAGGCGATGGCGATGCCGAAAGTTTTCCCGCAGACCGCGTAGCCGCTTTGCAGGCAATACCAATCGGTGAGCGTGCCGGGGAGCTGGTCGATCACCGGGCGCACCGCCGCCCCGGCCTTGTCGAGCCAGATCTGGCTGTCCTCACCGCAGTCGAAGGGCAGCGACAGATAAAGATTTTCCGGATCCCAGAGCGATTCCTTGTTGATGCGGAAAACAACATCCGCCACCGGTTGGTGCTTCGAAAGGCGCAACTCGACCACGGCCATGCGCGCGCCGGCGAGTTCGTAGTCAATCCTGTAAACCGCGAGGTGCGGGCCGTTGTCCAGGAGGCGGATCGTTCGGACATTGCCCGCATGCCGCTCCACGTTCGCGCCTTTGCGATTCCGTCCCATCCGCGTGCGCGTCATCATCTGGGTGTCGGGATCATCCGGTTTGTCCACCGGCGTGTGTTCGTAAACCGGAGTGAACGGCGGCCAGGCCACGCCCTCGGCGAGCAGGCTCAATCCGGTGGAGGCGTCTTTCCATGCCGCCAGACCGGTGTCCTTGTCGAACGCGACCTCCGCATGCGGAGAGGAAAACCGCAGGTCGCTGACGGGACACTCCTCACCGGCAAAGCGGGCGTCCATTTTCGCCAGTTCGGGGCGGATGGAATCGTTGGTTAGCATCCGGTTGAAGCGGGCGGTCGGGAAGCCTTCCGCCAGCTCGATGACCCTCGACTGACCGGCATCGAGGCGGAGCGGTATGAGGAAGTCCCAGCCGCGCGGCGCGGCGGTTTTTTGCGCCTCCAGCTCCTCTCCGGTTTCATGGTCGATCAGGCGTGGCGCGAGCTCGCGCACATGGAAGTCGCAGTATTCAAGATAGAGCGGGGCCAGCGTCTCGATGGCATGCGGGAAAGGGTTCACGATGCGGTAGAGAAACGGCCTGCCCGGGCGCATCGGGGCTTCGCCGAGCGCGATCTTCAGTTCGTCCTCGGCCTCGCACACTTCGGAGAGGGCGCTGCTGGCGATGACCGTTTTGCCGGCGGCAATGTGCTTGGTCACACCGTCCCACGGCGACTTCATGGAGTCCGAATGGTTGAACGTGTGCTCGCAGTAGAGCGCGATGGACTGTTCGATGCGCCTCTCGACCGCGGCATCGAAATTCCACCTCTGCGTCTCGCGCGCCGCGCGCAGACGCTCAAGTCCACGCTGCGCGGTGCGGCAAAAACGCGTCTCGTCCGGCATGCTGGCGAGACCGTCCGACCACCAGTCCGGCCAATCGCCGCGGTGCACCGGGATATCCTTCCATTCCTCGCGCACCTTTTTCATGAACGCGGAGGGGCTTGTCATTTCGAGGCGGATCGAGTGGCCGTGCGCCGCATTCCATGCGCGAATGAATTCCGGAAGCCCGAAGTGCGGCGGGGCGTTGTCCGACAACGTGCCGCCGAGACCGACGACGAGAAAATCTTGCGGATAGCCGTCGCGTTCGAGTTGGCGCAGGTAGCGCGGCAGGCGGATTTTTGCGACGGAGAGGCTGTCGGAATCGGCCGTGCACGGGGTTAGTTCGTCGGCGAAGACATATGTAATCATGGCGGCGGGCACGAGGCCGAGCGCGTTGCCGAGCATGTAGTGCTCGCCGTTCCAGACGAGCACGCGATCCCCCTTGGGCGTCTCCCACCAGAACGGCACCTGGCGTTTACCCAGCGGCGACATGCCGTGGTGGGAATGCAGGAAGTCGACCAAGTTCGTCGCGCCGGTGTCGTGGAGCGCCTGGGCGTATCCCCAGGAATGCCCGTTGATGTCGGCGCTGACCGCCGTATCGGCCACCAAGCCGTTGGCTTTGGCGTAGCGGGCCGCACGCGCGAGCACCTCGCACACCAGCGGGTAGTCGATCATTTCGTTGAAATGCAGATACGTGGCCGATAGCGCGGCAAATCCGTCGCGGATGGCGGCTGCGAGCGTTTCGCGCTCCGCCTCCCCGCGCAACGCGAGCCATTGCTCGACCGACCAGAAGCACTCGATCGTCCAGACGAAGCCGTCGAGCGAACGGTCTCCGGATTTCCAATCCCGGTAGCGGGCCACGACATCATCAAGGAATTGCAGGTGATAGCGGGCGATGCGCCCCTGCGTTTCGGTATAGCCGATGTCGGTGTGGGTATGGTGGATCAGATAGACGGTCCAGGCACGGGTCAATCCGCTGTCTTTGGTGGATGGCGTGTTCATGGATTGGAGGGTGCCGGCTCAGCGTTTTCGAAACTGCGTTTGGTGGCGGCGGGAGGTTTGCGCATGGTTTTCCGCACGCCAAAGGCCCGGACATCCGGGGAATACGGGGAAGGAGCTACAGGCGGCTCCTCGGCGCGGGCAGTCGAGGACAAGGAAGAGCCGAACAAGCCGAGTCCGGTGGTGGCCATTGCCTGGCGGCGTGTGGTGGTGAGGATTGGCGGTTTCATGGCGCAATCTCCTGCGGGAGGTCATGGGTTCGGGTGCCGGTGTGGGCGTCTATGACTCAGGGCGGGCCACGTCCGTCCGCAGGAGCGGGGCCAGTGTCGGATAGCGGCACTCGATGCGCCCTTGGAACTTCCAGTCTCCACGGTCATTTGCCACGCGGACCAGGAAGTGGTTCCAGCCCTTGTTCAAGGACAGCCCCGTGAGCTTGTAATGGTCCGCCTGGAGCGGATTCTTGCCGCGATTTTCCAGGATGAGCTTGCCGTTGAGCCAGATCTTCGCGCCGTCGTCGCTGCCGGCGAGGAAGTCCACTTTCGCGCCCTGCGAATGATCGAGAAGGACGCCGCCCTCGAGCAGATTGTCGGAGCGCGGGCTGAAGAGCCAGAAGCTGAGGTAAACGGCTTGGTTGCGCGCTTCGGCGTCGTTTTTCAGGGAGTTGAACTCGAAGACCCCGGTGGAGGAGGCCTGCATTTCCCGCCACGCGCTGTCGCCTGCGGCAGCGCCGGGCTGCGGATTGGCAAGCGCTTGGGCGACGACGAAGTCCCCGTCGAGCGCCTCCTCGTAGCTCGAGGCCACAAACGGGCCGGCCACCAGCGCCCGCGAGACGAAGCCCTTGGAGTCCAGAATTCCGCCGGCCACCGCCTTGGGTTCCTGCACCTGCACGCCGAGCCCGACGAACAGCGCCCGGAAGAACATCACATGGGCCGGCGTGGGTGCAGCGGATTCCAAGCTGCCGACGATGAGGCGGCCCGAGCCGATGGGAACCTCGACCAGCGCTGCGGACGGCGGCTTGGCCTCGCGTTCCGAGCGGACGGCGGCTGCGACTTTCACCGGCTCCTGTCGGTCGCGCCAGAGTTGCCAGTTGATGTCGGCAGCCCGCAGCACCGTGCGGCCTTGCTCGATCAGCGGCCCTCCGAGCGCATGCTTCATCACGATCGATCCCTCGGGAGCTTCGCTGAAATAGCACCGGCTGGGAGGCAGCGCGGCGGCCAGGGGTCCGTTGCCTTCCGGCAGGAGCGAACTCGCGGAGCGCGGAGCGAGGCTGACCGCCGCGGGCAAAAGCGCGTTGGCCGCATCGAGCGTTTCCGGGCTCAGACCCCAGACGAGCACTGTCCCGCCGGCAGAGAGCGTCTTGTCGATGGTTGCCCGCACTTCCGCGGCCGGCTGCTTGAGGCTGCCGGCGTCCACCACCAGCACGGGAGCGTTGGCCTCCGTGTCCGGGGCCAACGGCACGCCCGCTTTCACGAGGGATTGGCATAGCACGCCGGAAGGATCGCCAAGAAAAACCACGCGCGTGATCTTGCCGTCATTCACCAGCGGAGGCGGCGGCCCGGGCCGGATCGGTTCATCAGGCTTTTCGAACAGCCGGCGCGGGAAATCCTGCGGGCGATCCGGCGCGTAAGCGGCACGGGCCGCATCGAAGACCGGCGTCGGCTGATACACCGGCAGCCGCGGATCGTAGCCCGGGTTGAACATCGTGGCATAGGGGCCCAGCCGTTCCGGCTGGATGCCCGGCTTGCCTTCCACATAGGGCGCGGTGAAGTGGACGCCGTCGTCGAGCGTCGGCGGCTTTGCGAGGTCCGCCAGGCCCAAGGGCTGCGGCCAGAGGCCGTAGTAGGTCACGTCATAAACCGAGACGACGCTGATGTTGGGAAAGGGCTTGATCTGCCTCTCGACCAGTTCGTCCCAGACCTCGAACGCCATGCCCTCGAGCCGCCCGCGCCAGCTCTCGTAAGCACGCTCGCCATTGTAACGGCTGACCTCGGAAGGCATCCGGCCCCAGAGGTAGGTGGCCTCGGTCACTCCCCACGGTTTCCCGGTCCGCTCGTAGTTGCGGTAGTAACCGGCACCCGGGCCGTAGTGCGCGAGCACCACCGGATAAATATTGGCCCACTCATACCCTCCATCCGAGGAAATCCATGGCCGGGTGGGATCGAGCCGCTTTACGCTTTCGATCATGGGCACGAAGCGGTCGCGCACGGCGTCGTGCTCCTTCTTGTCCATCGTGCGGATTTTCAAGGCATTGTAGGTCTCGTTCTCCACGCTCCAGCCGAACACCGATGCGTGGTTGCGGTCACGCCGCACCAGTCGTTGCAGATGGTCGGCGAACCGCTCCCAAGTGACAGGCACGTCCAGGTTGAAATTGGCATGGCTGCCGTAGATGGCGGTCTCGTCGTGCACGAGGATCCCTCGCTCGTCCGCGAGATCGAGGTAGAACCGCGGATACGGCAGGGCGTGCAGGCGGACGGCGTTGATGTTGCAGTCCTTGAGCATGCGATACCAGGCGAGCGCGTGCCGCGGGCTCAGGTGCGCCACGCCGAAGAAGTGGCAGAGTTCGATGTTCAGCCGCATCGGCCGGCCGTTGAGCGTGAACCGCTGGTCCTTGTCGAATCCGAACTGCCGCCAGCCGAATCGCGTCACGCGCCGGTCCACGACCTTGCCGCCGGACTTCACCTCGACGACGAGGCCGTAGAGGTTCGGCGAATCCGGACTCCAGAGGGCGAGCTTGTCGCCGATCTTCTGCTCGAGCTGCACGGTGGCCGTGGCACCCGGTTCGACGCGGGCGGAAGCCGGATGCGCGAACGCGACGACCACGTTGTCGCCGAACTTCCCGCGCCGCTCGGGCGCGGCCAGGAGGTCGGCCTCCGCAGCGGGAATCCACGGCACCACTTTCGCCTCCACCGTCAGCTCGCGGGCCTCGAGCGCATCGTTGCGCAGCTCGACATCCGCGCGGAGCAGGTCGTCCGCCACCAAGGGCTGCACGAACACATCCTGCGCCCTCGCGGGCGGCAGCCCCACGAGGAAGACGTCCTGCCAGATGCCGCGAATCCCGTCGATCGCCGCGTTTCCCTGCCCCGTCCACCAGGCGCCGCTCGGATACGTGAAGCTACCGAAACGTCCCGGCTGATTGAAGAAGCGCACCGAGCGGACCCCGACGAGAAGTTCGTTCGGACCGTCGCGCCGCACCGCATCGGTCACATCCACCTCGAAGGGCAGGAATTTGTCGAAGTTGCGGCCCACGACTTTCCCGTTCAACCGCACTTCGCAATCGCCGGCCACCGCCTCGAACCGCAGGACCAGCCGGCACCCTTCCCAACCCGCCGGCACCTCGAACGTGCGCCGCAGCCAGGCCATGTCCACGTTTTCCCACGCCGCCGGGTAGCTCGGAAAACTCCGGTAGTCGGCACCATCCGCCGCCTGAAACGAATCGAGCGCGTTCATGTTCCACGGCGAGGGGATCTTGATCGGCACGGCGTCCCAACCGTCCGCCGCAGGCTCCGTCAGCGCGGGCGGCGCGTCCTTGCCCGCCGTCCAACCGGCGGGAGTAGGCACCGGCTGGAACTGCCAGCGCCCGTTGAGACACAGCTCATCGCGAAACGGTTTTTCCATGCCGGCAACCCAACCCGGAACCGGCGCGAACTCACGGGAAAACTCCACCCGCTCCGCCTGCGCCATTGTGGCGAGGCAGAGAACCGCGGCGAAGCTGCAGCCGGTGAATCGGAGTGTTTGGTTTTTCATCGTGGATCTGGATTTGGTTCGGTGCTCGAGTCCGTGACAGCTGCTTGGTCCCGGTGATCGGGACACAATCGATGGAAGAGAGAGTTCATGGGGCGGTTCTGGAATGGGGAAATGGGTTCATGACAAGGATGTTCCGGGCCGGAGCGGGCGGGCTGCGATGGGAAGATGTGCGCTTTTCATGGGTGCGTTTTTTCAGTGGTTCGAACCATTTGTTTTGCTGTCTCCGGCCAGCCCGGCGGAGGAAAGCAGTGGGCCGCGCAGGGCCGATTCGGGCGCGGCAAGGGTGAAGGTCAGGCGGGCGTGGGTCGCAGGGCGCAGACCGTCGATCGCGGTGGATTGATCACCGGATTGTATTTGGATTCCGCGCGTCTCGGCGACGGTCTTGAACCCATCGTGGGAAGTTTCCACGAGCACGCTGATCGTGCCGTCGTGGAGGGCGGCGGTGGTCTGCAGTTTCGCCATGCGCACCGGCTGGCCCCAGTCGCAGATCGCGGTGGTGTAGCGGCCGGTCTGGGCGCCCAATCCGGCCGCAGGGAGGGCGGGATAATCAGCGCGGAAGGCAAAGTCGCCCGGCGCCAGGGCTTCTCGGTGGATCGCGATCTCATCGAGCGAACCGGAAAAGGGAAACCCGTTGCCCAACGCTCCGAGGGTCAGTGGGGCGTCGCTGGTTGAACCGCCGATCCCGGCGATGCTTTTCGGTTCGCCATCCGGCTTTCCGTCGAGATGGACTGTCAGAGTCTGCGCGTTCCGGTCATACACCGCGACCGCGTGATGCCACTTCCCGTCGGCGGCATCCGTCGTGCCGGTGGCTTCGACGAACCCGCCACCGTCCTGCATGATCCACGCGGAGAGTTTCCCACCCTTCACGCCCAACGAAAAGGCGCCGGGTCTTGCGGCGATGACTTGATTGTCCCGGGAGGAGGTCTGGAACCACGCTTGCATGGTGAAGCTCTGATCGGCCTTGAAGGCAAAGGGCTCGATGTTGGCAACGACAATCTGTGCTCCGCCTTCGACCCGCGCGGCGGCCGGCTTGCCGTGACGGTCGCGCGACCGCTGCATGACGCTCCCCAGGCAGGTGCCGGGAACGTCGTATTCACTGCTGGAGGCGACCGTGCCACCCGGCTCGTCGTCCAATTTCCAGAGGCCGGTCAGCGTGGAAGTCGGCGCGCGTTGCAGGCCGAGGCCTTGGCCGCTGCGGATGGTGATTTCGGGAGTGGCGGTCCAGCCTCGGCCCGCTTCGAAGGTGCGGTCGATATACAACCGCGCTTCTGGCGGGCTGCCGGCGTTGACGTGCCACGTCAGCTCGTGCGGTGGGGTGAAGGCGCGGCCGAGTTCCTCGATCTTTACGTCTTTGCCATCGATGGTCACCCTCTTGCGCACGCCCAGGTGCACGACCTCGGCGGTGACTTTCCGCAGGGCGGCGGGCAGGACTGGCTTCACCTCCAGTTGGTCGTTGGTGTGACGGATGCCGAGGATGCCCTGCACAAGGGCGCCCGGCACGGCGATCGCATCCGAGAGATACGGCTCGTCGCTTGCGCCGAAGCCGATGCGTCCGTCGTTCATCACCCAGTTGTTCCCGATGTAGCCTTTCTCGCCGGTCAGCCGCGTGCCCTCGGCGAACTTTTGCAGGCGGTTCCATGCACCCTCGGCGTCGCCGACTGCCGCGCGGGCCATGATTTCCCAATAGGTCATGCAGAGGAACGAGCCGCCATTCATGTAACTTCCGAAACCTTGGTTGACCGGGTGAGTGTTCACGCTGGCCGGCACCGGCCAGTAGGCGGAGAGCGAGGCGTAGCCTGCATAGCCGTTGTCGCGCTCGAGTTCCGCGATGCGGTTGTCGATCGTGGCGATCAGCTTTTTGCCCTGTTCGGGGGAGGCGATCCCGAAGGCCACCGGCGGGAACTGGCAGAGGTCGGCCGCATAGGCGATCTTTGTGCCATCGGGTTCAATCCAATCCACATAGCGCGGACCGCCCGGGGCATCCTCCCACCACAGCACGCGGTTGATGGCGTCCTTGAGCGCCGCGGCCGCGGCCTCGTGCTGGCCGGCTTCCGCGGCGTTGCCCGCCGCCCGCTCCATCCCGGCGAGATCGACGAGCGCGCGGTAGAGGAACGCGTTGTGATAGGTGGTCACGCCGCGGGCGCCCATCGCGTCGTAATACCAATGCGCGGGATTGAGGGAGACGAGCCCGTCGGCATTTCGGCGATCCAGATACCATGCCACGGCCCGCCGATAGAAGGGCAGGTGCTGTCGCACGAATGCGCGGTCGCCGGAGTAGAGATGGTAGGCGCGTCCGCCGATGACCTGGATGATGTTGTCGTCAGTGAACGCGCCCGACGTGTTGTAGCCGTAGCGGGTGAGTCCCGGCTCGAATTCCGTGCCGATGATCATCTGCAAGTTGTCGCGAAAGGCGCGCGGCATCCCGATGGGATGATGCGCCGGTGCATCCGGTGCGGGGGAACCCGCGAGCATCGGCAGGCCCTTCATCCACGAGGCACCGCCGTAATACCAGCCGTCCGGCTCGTTGCCGAAGGCGTAGTGCAACTGGTCGTTGATGCAGCCGCCGTTGAAGAGCGCCCCATACCAGTTGCGCAAGGCGGCGATGGTGCCACTGGGATCTTCCGCCTGCACGGCGAGTTGGTGTCCGCTCGCCGTGGCGGGCACGGCAGAGAGACGAAGGCTGGCTTTTTCCTTTTCCCCCGCTGTATAGGCCCGCATGGCTTGCGGATGCGACACGATCCCCGCTTCGCTCAGCCAGCCGAACTGGCCCCGGCGGTAGAGGTGCCCGCCCTCGGCGGCCAGGCGCGGCTCGGTTTCGTGCGGCCATGTCGCGAAGATTTTCAGCACTGCCCAACCGCCGGGTTCGGTGACGACGACGTTGTTTTGCAACGCCATTTTTTTTGCCAGCGGCAGGCCTTTCGAAAAATCATTGCCGTCGTAGCCCGGGCGGTAGAACGGATTGAACCAACCTTCGAGTTTGTCCGGTGCGATCCAGAACGTCGTGGCGACCGCGTTGGGCAGGACTGTGGAGGGGTTGTTGTTGATCGGGCGAATGCTGAAAAACATCGCCGGTATCCCCGTGCTGGTGGTCGTGAGCCCGCGCAGCCACGTGCGATCAACCGTCCAGACAAGTTCGTCGCCCGAGGTTTCCAAGGTCCAATCCTCCCGCGCCACCGGTTCGCCGCCTTCGCTGTCACACAGGACCACCCCTCGCAGGGTGACGCCGTTTGCGGTTTTCTCCACGGATGCAGGGGCGCGGTGGCGGCTTTCGAAGCGGCGGCCGGTTTCATCCACCGCAAACGTGAGCGCCTGGGTCGCCCAAGCCGGCATCGAGCGCATCCATGGCGTTCCCGCAGGAGAAAGCAGCGAATGCGGCTCGAGCGACCCGTCCGCACGGCGCAAGGTCAGCGACGTGATGGCGGGTTTGTTGACGTCGATTTCGACGCGCCCGAAATTCCCTTCAACGATGGTGCCGTCGGATGGCGGTTGAGCCACAAGCGTGGCGACGCCGGACAACAGGATGAAGGAAGCAACCAGCGTTGAGCAGACTTCGCGTGGAGGTTGTTTCATCGTGGTTGGTTGTTTCAGGTGTTTCATCTCTTACTCGTATCCGATCGCCTTGAGCTGTTGCTGGAAATCGGCGGGCAGCTCGGCGGCCGGCTGGTCGGTGCCGCGCGCGGCGTAGGTGAGCATGTTGCGCAGCAGGCGTTCGGCGGCGGGGTCGGGGCCGAGGTTCTCGCGGATGCGCAGGGTGTTCACGATGAACCGGCCCGCTCCGAAGTTCCAAACGCCGACGTGGAGGCCGGAGACATACTCGGAGTTGGTGCGGATCGAACCGCAGACCGCCTCAGCCGGGCGGTCAAGCGGCGCCGTGGCGGGATTCATCAGCACGCCCCCGCCATACACCGTGTAGTCCTGCGCGAGGATCAGCGGTGAAATGATATTGGCGTAGAACCGTGCATCCATCATGCCTCCGCCGGGCAGGCCGTCGAAGATCGGGTGCCGCTTGGCCCAGCGAGCGCCGCGATAATATCCACCCACCCAGTCGGCCTCGGTCACCGTGCCTTTGCGAGCAAGGGGCAACCAGCGGGTGCCGACAACCTGGGTGACTTTGTATTGTTCGGCAAGGGTGGCGGTATCCGCGCCGGCTGTGTTGGCAAAGACCGCCGGGTCGAGAAACACGACGGAACTGCCGCGGGCCATCTGGGCGGCAAGGTCGCGGAATGCCGCCGCGCCGCCCGGTGCCGGGGGCTTGCCTGCAGCCACGATCACGTGTCGCTTCGTCTGATTGGCGGGATCGAACGGAAGCACTTTCACTCCGTGATCGGTCAACCATTTCGCGACTGCCGGATCCTCGCCCCACAGCACCACCGAGGAGGGCAGGCCAGGCATGGCGGCCGGATCAGTGACATGGAAGCCGATGTTTCCCCCCCTGCCCATCCCGCCCTGCGCCAGCGAGGCGACAAACCGGTATTCGCCCGGAGGACCATCGATGACGATTTCCTCCGACAGCACCGCTTGGGCAAACGGCGGCTCCTTGCCACCGGTGGCGGGCGGGATGCGGACCTCCACCGTTTTGTCGAACACGGCTTTCCCATCCGGCCCGATGACCTGCAGTCGCGCCGGATATTTGCCGGGCGGGAGCCGGTCCTCATTGGCAATCGAGGCGTCCAATCGGACGCGACCGCCCCGGTAGATGCTCACCGGATCGGCAAAGAGGCACCAGCGCAGCGGCGCATTGGCCAGAAGGTAGGTATCGGGCACATACGGCTTCATCTCCCGGAAGAGGTCCGTCGCGCCCGAAGCGTTATAAGTTGAGTCAGCCACCAGGTGCGAGGGAGTGTAGGCGACGACGCGCGGGTTCGAGCGGACGGCCGTCTCGCCGGTCTTGCGGATTTCAGCGAACTCGCGGTTGGCGTCGTCGAAGAAATCCTCCGTGCGCGGCCAGGTATCGCTCAGATTCCACCCCTTCCAATCCGCCAGAAAGAGCGCGAGTTGCTTCTGAAAGTAGCGGGCCTCATCGGAGGTGGAGTGACCGGCCCGTTCGTATCGCGCGACAATGTCCGGAAGGTTCAGCGAGCCGGACTGCCCGTATTCCCCGATGTAGATCCCGGCGTTCGGGGTCGGCTCCTTGATCAGTTCCGAATAAATACCCCAGACCCTTTCGGGATGGTTGCCCGTGCGCAGCACGTCCAGTTGCTCACGCGGGAAGGGCACCCGCACATACAGGTGAAGGCTCAGCAGGTCGCGGACGCCCACATCCCATGTCTCGCTGCCCGGATTGCTGAGCGTCACCCCGCGGACCGACCCCCCGCTGTTGATGGAGAGGACCCGGGTGGAATCCAGTTCGTGGAGAAACGGGATCGATTCCGCCGCATGATCGTGCAGGGGTCCGCCCATCGTTTCGTTGAGAAGCCCCCATTCAACGACGCTGGGGTGGTTGCGGTCCCGCAGCACGACCTGCCCGAGCGAGCGTTCCCAATGGGAGAGCATCAACGGCGAGGGCTCCAGCTGCCAGCTGCCAAAGTGCTCTTGATGAACCAGAAGCCCGATTTCATCGAAGATGTCCAGCATCCGGGCGGGCACGCCGCCGAAGGCCAGGCGGACGAAGTTGCACCCCAGGGCCTTCATGTTGACCACATCACGGCGGAGCATGTCCTCATCCAGCGGAACGGTGTAGCCGGCCGGAAAATGAGCGAGGTAACCGGGTCCCTTGAGCAGGATTCTTTTGCCGTTCAGCCGGAAATACCCGTTCTCGAAGCGGAAATCCCGGAACCCGAAGCGGACCGAATGCTGGTCGCCCGACAGCCCCTTGGCATCGGCCAGGTCGACGGTCGCGCGATAGAGCGCCGGGTCGGCAAGTTCCCAGAGCCGGTGGTTTGGCACCTCGAGCGCGGCCTCATGACGGCTGATACCCGGAGCGGGTGCCAAAGGATAGGCGCCTTGTGACACCACCGCGCCGGAACGCGCATCGGTGATGGTGATCCGCGCCACCGACTCCGCCGCGGCTGGCTGCGTGTTGTTGATATCCAAGCGGAGCTGGACGCGTCCGGTTTTCCAGTCCGGCAATACGAACACGTCTTTGATGGAGGCCGCGGGATTGAGGACCAGCGATACCGAATCGACGATGCCGCCGGAATTGAAGGACATGTTGCCGGTGATAGGCGTGTTCTTGACCCCCGATGGCGTCTGCTTGAGCCGGATGCCGTCAATCGGATCGTGAGTGGGGTTGAGGACGCGGACCGCCAGCAGGTTTTTCGCGCCCGGCCGCAGGGCGTCGGTCACATCGAGCTGGAACGGCGTTTCCCCGCCTTCATGGCTGCCGACCTTCCGGCCGTTGACCCAAACCTCCGCCAGGTAATCCACCGCCTCGAACCGGATCAGGCTGCGGCCGCCGCGGTGCGGGTTGGCCGGGGCGTCGAACTCCCGCCAATACCAGGCCACGCCGTGGTAGCCCGGAAAAATATCCTGGATCACCCAAGGCACCTTCGTCGGCCGCGTGTCGGCGGGCGGAGCATCGAACCACTTCTTCTCGCGGCCTTCGTTTTTCGGATCCACCGCGATTTTCCAGTCCGGTCCGTCGAGGGAGAGCGTTTGCGAGAGCGTCAACGCGAGGGATTCCCGTCCCTTCATCTCCGGATTCCCTTCCTTCAACACCGCCGGCGGCGGGCTGGAAATCCAATTGAATACGCGCGCCTCGCCGGGAACCCGCCCCGCATCGGTGACAAACCGCGAGCGGGCCGAAACCGTGTAGGCGCCCGGCGGCAACCCGGGATCGACAACCGCTTTGAATCCGGCGGATTCAGCGATCGCGACAGCGGGCATCTCGATGGGCAGCCCGCCATCCCACGGTGTGGCCGCGATGGCAACCTCCACCCCCGACACGCCCTGAGGAAGTTTCCCGGCGACCAGCGACGGCAACGCGAACTCCCAGCGGGAACGCCCGTCTGCTCCGGCCACGCGCTGCCATTTCAAGTCCAGCCGTGCGACCAAAGGCATCACCCTTTCCTCCGGCGAAAGAGTCAGGTTGAAATCGGTGACCGCCTTGTTCCACACACGGAACTCGTCGATGCTCCCGCGGAAGCAGCGCACATAGGCTCCATCGTTCGGGCGATCAAAGCCCAGGCCCACGCGCAACGTCGTCGGCGAAGCTGCCATCGGGGCCGACGCGGGAACCGACGCGACCTCCACCCCGTTGTGAAAAAACGAGAGACTTTCCGGCGTCTTGACCAGCGCCACATGCTGCCACTTGCCAGCGGCCAACTGAACCGGAGGCGTCGCAATCCACCTGTCTGCTCCAGCCCCATACGAGGCAATGAAGCGATTTGAATTCGCCCCGTCCTGCTGCAGCACGAAGCCCAGCCCGCCGTGCGCATGGTTGCCGAAAATGTTGGCGTGGGGGTTCTGCTGCGCATCCGGCTTCACCCAGCATTCGACGGTGAACGTGTCGCCCAAGTCTGTTGATGGGAGTTTGCTGTCGGCATAATCGGCGCGGCCATCAAGGTTCAGGCACTTCCCGTGTCTGCCCCCGGCAAACTTGGGCTGCCCTCGCAGTTCCCCCTGACGGTTGTTGCCCGACGTGTCGCCGGCATCACCCTCGAAAAGGTATTCCAAAAGAAGGCCGTCGCGCGGGGCGGAGGCGTTGGGCTGATCTTCCGCTGGCGCAACGGTGGCGAGGAGCAAAACTGCGGCGATGCCGTAGCCGATGAATCGGAGTGTTTGGTTTTTCATGGTGGAACTTGTTTATGGCTTCGCCGGCTTTTCCGGCGAAAGACTCTCGGTGAAATCGGTGACCGCCTTGTTCCAGATGCGGAATTCGTCGATCAAGCCGCGGAAACAACGCTGTGGATCCGTGTATCCGAGTCCGATACGGATCGTTGTCGGTGCAGGGGCGGCCGGCGGCGTGGCGGGAACCGAGGCAACCTCCTTGCCGTCGAGGTAGAACGAGAGGGTTTCCGGCGTCTTGACCAGCGCCACGTGCTGCCACTTGTTCGCGGCCAACTGCACCGGAGGCGTCGTGACCCAACTGACAGTTTCTGTTTGCGCCCCATACGAGACGCTGTAGCGGTTGAGGGTTGCGCCGTCCTGCTGCATCACGAATCCATACCCCTGATCCGCATGGTTGCCGAAAATGTTGGCGTAGGGGTTCTGCTGCGCGTCCGGCTTCACCCAGCATTCGACGGTGAACGTGTCGCCCAGAGCGGCCGATGGGATAAGGGTGTCGATGTAATCGCCCGCTCCTTTCAACGATAGACACTCCCCTTGCCGGCCCCCGACGAAGCCGGGTTGCCCCTGCATTTCCCCATCGTTGCCATTGCCCGACGTGTCGTTGGCATTGCCCTCGAAAAGGTATTCCACGAATAGGTCGTCACGGGAAGCGGGGGCATTGGCCTGATCTTGAGCAGGCGCGAAAGTGGTGAGGAAGAAGACCGCGACGATGCCGCGAACGGTGAATCGGAGTGTTGGGTTTTTCATTGTGGATCTGGTTTTGGTTCGGTGATCGAGTCCGTGACAGCCGCTTGGTCCCGGTGATCGGGACACAATCGATGGAAGGGAGAGTTCATGGGGGCGGTTCTGGAATGGGGAAATGGGTTCATGACAAGGATGCTCCGGGCCGGAGCGGGCGGGCTGCCGCCGCGTTCGTCACGCGTTCATGGGGAAAAACTCACGGTGAGGATTTGTTTCGGCTTGAGCGATGTCTTGAAAATACCGGTGAAGGCAGAGGACTTGCCCGCCGGCCGGCTTTCGAAATTCACAGCCTGCGCACGGCGCGGCGTCGGGGCACCTTTGGGACGGCCACGGAAATCGAGGGTCGCCGCAGCGGTTTTCACGTTCGGGTTGAACAGCCGGACTTCGAGGGCTCCATCCACCTCGCGCACGCTGGTGACCACGACATCCCCGCCAACCTTGAGGAAGGAGGCGGAGGGCGGCAGTTCGGGTCGGCCCTGCTCTTTGTGGAGGGAAATATCGACCGCGGTCATCTGCTCGTCGCGCAGCCCCGCACCGAGGAGAACTCCGAGATTGGAAAGCCGCGCGCGGTTGGCCGCGCCGCGGAACGGCACCACCCAGTAGCGGAAGCGGAGATCACCCAGCAACTGCCCTTCCGGCTCGCCATCAGTCATGACCGTGCGGCGCGTGGAGCGGAAAAGCGTGAGGGCGAGCGGACGCCCCGGCAAATCGCGCACGCAGGTTTCGAGCAGGCCGCTGGACACGACCGCGAGGCCGCGCCGCGCATCGGACACGGCCGTCCACGTTTGCTGCGGACGGGGCTCGACGGCGGTTTCGCGCCCGAGGTGATTGTCCCCGGGCAGGGCGATGTCGCGTTCGACGACATCAAACGCGCCATCGGCCAGATAGGTCGCGGCCTTGACTCCCGAGGGAAACAGCACACGGACCCGGTGGTCCTTCGCCGCATTTCCGACAGTGGTCTCGATTTCAAGGCGATCGGACCCTTTTTTCAGGGTGATCCGGCTGTCGATCACAAGTTCGGCAAATTCCGCCGCCCGCACCATGCGGTCGAAGCGGAATTCCGCCGGCACGCGCAGAACGGTGCGCACACGGAAGCGCGAGAGCAGCGGCCCGTTGTGCTCGAGCGCGATGTCGGCGGCGGCCCCGGTCGAGACGAATGCCTGATCGTTCAACGCCTGCCCGTGATACCAACCGTCGCCGATGTCCGCGATATCCTCGAAGGCCAGCAAGCCGGGATAAATTTGGCCCGTGCGCTTGTCGGTCAAGGTCAGCGTTCCGTTGCTTTCCACCATCACGGCGAGAAATTCGTTCTCCATCGACTGGGCGCTGGTGGCCAAGCCGGGCCACTCCGGATACCGGGTCGGCAGCATGGCCTCGGGCACAATCTCGTCCTTCGGGGAAAGCTCGCCCTCGCGCACGGTGAGCGTCGTGTAACCGAGCGCAGGCAATTGCATCGGGAGACAAACCGTGACGTCGTTCGTTTTGTAGGCCTGCGGGTATTTGGTCCGGCGGATGCGGACCTTGGTGCGATTGAGGGCTTGGGCGACACGCTGGTAGGGAACCTCCTTGCCCGCGGCGTCGAAAATCCGGAACCCCGGTTTGGGCTCGAAGCCGAAGCCCTCCTGGAAACTCAGCCACTCGGCGGGGATCTTCAATGTCAGTTCGACCGGTTCGTCCAGAACGGTGGCCAGCGGATTGGCCACGAGCACGCGGAACTCCTTCGGTCCGATCTCTCCTTCCACCGCGGCGGCCAGGGTTCTGAGCGACTCCGCGGTTTGCCGGTCGGCAATCTGGCGGCTCTGCGCGAAGCGGTATTTCATGTCCTCGTGGACAGCGTCAATGCTGCACCCGCAGATGGAATCGTGAGGGTGGTTCATCAAAAGCCAGCGCCACGCGGTGTCGAGAAACGCCTGCGGATACGGAAGTCCGGCCAAAGCGTCGGCCATCGCCCCGAACGGCTCGGCCCAGTGGCACAGCAGCGCCTGGCAGTCCGCGTTCGCCTGTTTGATCCAGACCCGGCTGGAAAGAACGCTGGGAATAAGATAACCGAAGTCCTCGACGTGCGGGCGCCGGCCCGGATCGCGGAGTTCGCCCCGCACGACGCGGGTGATCTTCCCGGCGTGCGCGATCATGTCGTCGAGATACTCGTCGAGTGTGCTGTGAACGATCTCGTAGGGAAAATCCGCCCCGGTCTTCCGCCCGAACAGGACCCCGTAATGCTCGGCGTCATATTCCAGGTGATCGCCGCCGTCGAAAACGATCATCGGCGGGAGGTTAGTCCGGGCGGACTCCTTGGCCAGGAACCCCTTCAGGTCCTTCAACGCCCGCTCCGCATCGAACACAACGTCCGGCTGCGTGCTGCGCCTCACGTCATAGGTGTAATCGCAGTAGCCCGCCCGCCCGAACTGGTAGCAGGGCATGCGGGTGCCGTCGCTTCCCTCCCAGAAAAAATTCGCCTCCTTCTGCGGTTCCAGACCCCGCCAGAGAAAAGCCCCTTTGATGCCGAACCCGGCGAGAATCTGGGGCAGCTGGCCGACATGACCGAACAAGTCGCAGACAAATCCCGCGTCCGACGGCACTGCGCCGAACTGCCGCGCGATATCGCGTCCTAGCCGCAGGTTGCGAACCATCGACTCGCCGGAAACCAGCCACTCGTCGGGCAGCACGAACCAGGGACCGATCTTGAGCTTTCCGTTCCGCGCGTATTGCAAAACCTGCTCCCTGCGCTCCGGACGAACCTCCAGATAGTCGTCCAAAATAATCGCCTGGCCGTCGGTGGTGAAGGACCCCCGGAGCGCGCCCGAGGCAATGTCATCCAAGGTGCGGTCCATCAATTTCACCAGGCGGTGGCGGTAGTCCTGGAAAGTCTGATACCACTCGCGGTCCCAGTGCGTGCTGAGGACATAATGGACTTTGCGGGGGGCGGAAGCGCGCGGCTTTGACGAACGGGAGGTTTTGCTCATAAAGAAATTAGACGTTTTTGTTCTACTTTTGGAGGCGGCGTCAACGGCAAAATGCCGCCGCGGTCCGTCAGCGGCCGGACCGCACGACCCGTCCGCTGGAACCGCCCTCGAAAAAGCAGGTCCGGGGCGGCCGCAGGCGCAGATCGCCTTGGCGCTTTCCTCCGGCGAGCATCCAATCCAGGCACCTGCCGAGTTGGGGGCCGAGATCCGGCATGCGGACCGACGTGAGCGCGGGATAGACAAGTTCCGCCATGCCCTCGTCATTGACGGCCCCCACCGAGACATCCCTTCCGACACGAAGCCCCGCCTCCTGCAGCGCGCGCATCGCACCCAAGGCCGACCAGACCGTCGGGCAGAAAAACGCCGTGGCCGGCAGCTTCTTCTTCCTCGCCATTTCGTAAACCAGCTTGTGCGCGCGGCGGAAATAAACCTCCGTTCCCAAGAAGGACGGTGGCGGACGGCCGATGATGTGCGCCTCGAGCCCTTTTTCGCCCATCCAGTCACTCCACTGCGCGATGCGCTGGGGAATGTCGGCCACGAGGGGAAAGGTGTTCAGGCAACTGATGCGCCGGTGGCCGAGACGGTAAAAGTGGTCGAGCAGGACGGTTGAACAGGCGGGAGGAAAGGCAAGGAGCGAAGGAATGCCGCACCCGGTCAAATCCTGGTCCAGCGAGATCATCGGAGTGCCGCTCGCCGTCAGAATTTGCCGCGTATGGCCGGGCAGTTCGGGCGGAAATTGCAAGGCGAACACGCCGTCGAATCCCTTGAGCGATTCGGAGACCATCGTGTCTGTCCAATGCCGGCAGACAACCTCGCGCACCACGATCCCCCGCCGCGAAGCTGACGCCAGAACCGCACTCTGCCATGTCCATGCGTAAGCTGTGGTGCTGACCGGCATGAGCAATCCCACGGTGAAAGGCTGCTTGGACACCCGGCGAACGGAACTTTTGCGCCGGCCCGGGCCGCGCTTTTCCAGCAGACCACGCTGCTTGAGCAACTGCACCGCGCGGTGCGCGGTCATCACCGCGACCCCGCACTCCGCCGCCAACTGCCGCACCCCGGGAACGCCGATCAGCGTGTAGTCGCCCAGGACAATTCTCTCCTGGAGCATCGCCGCGATTTTTTCGTGTTTTTTCATCGGCGGGACCCGTTCTAAAAAATTCCCGGGAGACAAGGAAGCCGCGAAAAATTGCCGATGCCGTGCCGGAACCCCGTCCGCTATCTTTTTGCCCTGTCGACCATCGACCATACCGTATCAGCGCGCATCGCCGCCGCGGCCGTCGCCACCACGCCCAACATGCACCACGCGCAGACCGGGGCGGCCTCGGAGCGCGGCAAGCAGGTTTTGCTGCAGTAGCCGGTGACCAATCTTTTTGTGGTCACCTTAGTCGAACATTTCCAACGCGAACTTTTTGCGGGAAACTGACCAAAATCATGATCCGCAAAGCATTCCTCATGCAGGTCTTCCCCGATCAGGTGGAAGAATATGAAAAGCGACACAGCCCGATCTGGCAGGAACTCGCCGACCTTTTTGCGTCGAAGGGCGTGCACAATTACTCGATCTTCCACGACAAGGACACGCATCTCCTTTTCGGCTATGTCGAGATCGAGGATGAAGTCGCATGGGCCTCCATCGCATCCACCGACGTATGCCGGCGCTGGTGGGACCATATGAAGCCGCTCATGAAATACCATGCAGACGGCTCACCATGGTCGCGCGATCTGCGGGAAGTCTTCCACCTTGATTGATTTTTCCGGTGGCAAGGCGCCACCCGTTGGTCCCGGCACCGGTCACCGCGCCGCGGCTGCGGCTGCGGCAAAATTCAAACCGCTCCGGGTGCAAATAAAAATTCTCTTCACGTCTCCGGCAGCAGAGGCGAAAAACGATTGCGCCCGGACTTTCCGTCTGAAAAAAATCGAATCATCGGCCCCGCAAAATTTCCCTCGTTGAAAGTATCTGCACGCCTTGCTGAGATCAGCATCGTCGGGGCACGAGCCGGCGAGGGTTGAACAATGAAGATTTCTCCATGAAAACCTATATCGACAACCGACCCACCGCCCGTCTGCGGATGAATGCCACGGACGCCGGGCGAATCTTCCGTCACGGGGAAGGCCCGGGGCGGTGCGATGCGGGCGGTGCACGGGAAGCCAGTGTCGTCCATGATTCCGGCACCTATTATCTTTTTTATGACGGCGCCGAGCCGGGTGTCGGCTGGAGGGCCTGTCTGGCCACCTCCACGGACTTGAAAAACTGGCGCCGCCACGGCCCGATTCTCGAACTTGGTGAACCCGGCCGTCCGGACTCCCACACCGCGGCCTCCCCATGGTTCTTCCGCCATGGCGACCGCTGGCACGCCTACTACGTGGGGTGTCAAAAGACCACCCCGGCACCGGACTGCATCCCACACGTCCCCTACTTGAGCTGCAAAGCGGAGGCCGCGGATTTAAGCGGTCCCTGGACGAAGCGTTATGATGTCGAGATCGTTCACCCCGTCGAAGGAACGTATTACGGGGAAACGGCCAGCCCGGGATTCGTCTTCGAGCATGATGGAAAAATCTGTCAATTTTTCAGTGCAGCCAGCGGAACCGTGACCGAGGGACGTTGCGATATCCATCGGACTCTCGGCCTCTTGCAGGCTGATCATCCGGATGGCCCTTGGGCGGTCTCGCCGGAACCTCTCCTGCCCGTGACCGAGCAGATTGAAAACTCTTCGCTCTATTTCGAGCCGCGGAATGGCTTCTGGTTTCTCTTCACCAACCATGTGGGAATAGACCATCGCGCGGAGTTCACCGATGCGATCTGGGTTTACTGGAGCAGGGACCCGCGCCGCTGGGACGCCAGCCAAAAGGCGGTGGTTCTGGACGGCCAGAACTGCTCTTGGAGCCACGCCTGCATTGGCATGCCATCCGTCGTGCCCATCGAAGGGCGGCTCGCGCTGTTCTACGATGCGCCCGGTTCGGACAGCATCAGCCACATGGGACGGGATATCGGGTTGGCATGGCTCGAACTCCCGCTCCAGCCGCCAAATCCCTGACAGCCGGCAAGCAAAGCCCAAGTCCGCCGTCTCCGGGCCGAATCGGCAATTTTCTCAAGCCGCACTTTGCGCGCGTTGGCGCAGGGCATGCTCGGCCAGCACGAGCCAGACCATGGCTTCGACAATCGGCACGGCACGCGGGACGACACACGGATCATGGCGTCCGCGCGCCGCAAGTTCGGCGTTCTCACCCGAGCCGGTGACGGTCTGCTGGGCGCTGGCGATGGTCGCGGTGGGCTTGAAGGCGACGCGGAAGACAATGTCTTCGCCATTGCTGATACCGCCCTGCACCCCGCCGGAGCGGTTGGTCACGGTGCGAGTGCGTCCTCCGCGCATCTCGAAAGCATCGTTGTGTTCGCGTCCAGTAAGCTTGGTTCCCTCGAAACCGGATCCGATTTCAAATCCCTTCGTCGCCGGCAAGCTGAGCATGGCCTTGGCCAGGTCCGCTTCGAGTTTGTCAAAGACCGGCTCGCCCAAGCCCGGCGGACAATTCCGCACAACGCACTCGACGAGTCCGCCGACCGAATCGCCGTCCGAACGCGCCTGCTTGATGCGTGCGATCATCTTTTCCGCCGCGGCGGCATCGGGGCAACGGACGGCGTTCGCTTCGATATCGGCGGATTTCACCTTCGACGGATCGACGCTTGATGCGATTTGGTGCACGCGGCCGACCCATGACAGCACCTCCATGCCGGGATGAAGCGCGTCGAGAACCTTGCGAGCCACGACACCGGCAGCGACACGTCCGATGGTTTCACGCGCGGAGGCGCGTCCCCCGCCCTGCCAATTGCGGATGCCGTATTTCGCCTGATAAGTGAAATCGGCGTGCGAAGGGCGGAACATCGTCTCCATTTCCTTGTAGGCCTCGGGACGCGCGTCCTCGTTGCGCACAAGGATGGCAATCGGCGTTCCGAGGGTTTTGCCTTGGAAAACGCCGGATAAAATCTCGCAGCGGTCGGCCTCTTTGCGCGGCGTGACGATGTCGCTCTGCCCGGGGCGGCGGCGGTCGAGTTCTTTCTGGATGTCCGCTTCGCTCAGTTCGATCTGCGGCAGGCATCCGTCAATGACAACACCGACGCCACCCCCATGGGATTCTCCCCAGGTGGCGATGCGGAAAAGTTGCCCGGCGAAGCTCGACATAGGCGGCTATTATAGTCGCGCGGTCAGGGGAAGCGAGGATACTTGGAGAAGTCCGGTTTGCGCTTCTCCACGAAGGCCTGTTTGCCCTCTTTTGCTTCTTCGCTCAGGTAATAGAGCAGCGTCGCATTGCCGGCCAAATCGAGCAGACCCATTTGTCCGTCGCAGTCGGCGTTGAGCGCGGCTTTGAGACAACGCAAGGCCATGGGTGAAAGCTCGAGGATTTCGCGGCACCACTTGAGAGTCTCTTCCTCGAGACGCGCGAGCGGGACCACGGTGTTGACCAAGCCCATCTCGAGGGCCTGCTGTGCGTCATACTGACGGCAAAGAAACCAGATCTCCCGCGCTTTTTTCTGTCCGACCACCCGCGCGAGGTAGCTTGCGCCGAGGCCGCCATCGAACGAACCGACGCGCGGACCGGTCTGGCCGAAGCGCGCGTTGTCGGCGGCAACGGTCAGATCGCAGACGACATGGAGCACATGACCGCCGCCGATCGCATAGCCCGCGACCATGGCGACCACCGGTTTGGGCAAGCTGCGGATTTGTTTCTGCACGTCGAGGATGTTGAGACGCGGAACGCCGTCTGCACCGATGTAGCCGCCGTCACCCCGCACCTTCTGGTCTCCGCCCGAGCAGAAAGCCTTGTCACCCTCGCCGGTGAGAATGATCACGCCGATCGACGCATCGTCGCGGCAATGGTCGAGCGCATCCTTCATTTCCCCGACCGTCTGCGGGCGAAAGGCGTTGCGCACCTCGGGACGGTTGATCGTGATCCTGGCGATCCCGTCCTCCGTCTTCTCGAACTTCAGATCCGTGTATTCCTTGATTTTGTGCCAGACGGTCATGCTCATGGCGCGAGCAAAGCAGAATGCCTGCCCCGAGGAAAGTTTGCGGCTCAATAACCCGCGGCTCGGACAAGCAGATCGAAAACATGCTTCGCACCGACAGCGAAGTCGGCACTGAAGAGGAGGATATCACGGGCGAATTTTCGGAACCCGCCCTGTTGCGGCAACGCGAGCAGAAGCATGAAGGACAGGACCAGCAGGTTCATCAGATAAATGACGAGCAGCGAAAAAAAGTGCCCGCCATAAGCCAGATCCGTCTGTCCTTTCGGGATCATGGAAAGGGTGAACGTCGCATGGAAGGTCCAGGTGAACCCGAGCAGCACGTAGAGCAAAGGACGGTAGGGTTCGAGGTCGTAAAAAACGGATCCCAACCCGTAAAGCGCGATGACAATGACGCTGTAGATCGGGATGAAATACGGCGCGAGCGCGATCCACGTGTTGATCTTGTCCGTCACCACGTGTCCACCCTCGCGGCTCACATTGAAGTCGAGCACCTGTCCGCCGGCCAGACGCACCGCCAAGGCGTGGGTCAATTCGTGCCCGAACACGTAGATCCACAGGGGACGCGGAAGGACAAAAAAGACAAACAGCCAGATCGCGGAACCAGCGGCGAAAAAAAGGAATTCCGCCGTGCGGTGGAAGTCCTGATCGGCCGCGCGGAAAAGCGCGCTGAAAAACGCGGCCGTGAGGATGTAGCACGGCGGCAGGAGAAAAATACCGACGATCGCCTTGACCCAGCGCACGGGCACCGTGAAGGCATCCGGCGAAGCCGCAAACGAAGCGTTGAGGCGCCTGACCCGCGGCGCGGCTTTTCGGCGGCGATCGCGTCGGGCCATGACTCGCAGCCGCGTCAGGCGCGACCCATATACGCGCCGGTGCGCGTATCGATCTTCACCGTCTCGCCCTCCTTGATAAAGAGCGGGACGTTGATCACAAGACCGGTCTCCAACGTGGCGGGCTTTTGCACGTTGCTGGCGGTGTCACCGCGCAGACCCTCGGGCGACTCGATGACCTTCAGCGTGACCGAGGCCGGGATTTCCACTTCGACCGCGCGGCCTTCGGCGTAGAGCACATCGACCTTGAGGTTTTCCACGAGGTAGTTCTTGACGCTGGCGAGGAGAGCTTCGTCCAGTTCGAGCGTCTCGTAGGTCTCGGGATCCATGAAGTGATATCCCTCATGGTCCTTGTAGCTGAATTCCAACGGACGCCGCTGCAAATCGACCAGCTCGACCTTCTCGGTGGAGCCGAAGCGCACATCGCTCGACTTGCCGGTTTTGATGCTGCGGATAATGGCCTGGACGAACGCGCGCAGGTTGCCGGGAGTGCGATGGTGCACCTCGAGGACAACATACGTGTCGTTGTTGTATTTGATGGCCATTCCTTTGCGGAGGTCGTTGGCGGCGGGCATAGATTGATCGTGTTGGTTGAAGATTGCGGTCAGACGCCTTGCAGACGGGACAGATCTTGCGAATCGATCACGCCGATCGGGTGGTTCTCCTTGTCCACCACGATGAGGTCGTCAATACGGTGGGTCTTTAGCACGTGCAGGGCCTCGGCGGCAAGCTTGTCGCCTTCGATGGTGACCGGAGACTTGGTCATGAATCTCACGACCGGCAGCGACCCGAGATCGGGATGCGTCTGGTAATGGCGCGCCAGATCCCCGTGGGTGAACACGCCGCAGAGCTTGCCGTCGGCACCGACGACCGCCGCCGCTCCGCTGCGGCGCTCGGTCATGCGCTTGAGCGCGTCGAGCACGTTGTCATCGGGTGAAACAACCGCCATTTTGGAGGCCTTGCGCATGATTTGTTTCACGCGATTAAGGAGAACCCGGCCGAGGCTCCCACCGGGGTGAATGCGCGCAAAATCGTCCGCCTGGAACCCGCGGGCCTCGAGCAGGACCATGGCCAGCGCATCGCCGAGAGCGAGCATGGCCGTGGTGCTGGAGGTCGGCGCGAGATTGAGCGGGCAAGCCTCCTGGCCCACATCGACTTTGAGACAGATGTCGGCGGCGTGGCCGAGCGTCGAGTCCGGACGTCCGGTGATGGCGATGAGTTTGACGTCGAAGCGCGCCAACGGCGGGAGAATGTTGAGGAGTTCCGCGGTTTCCCCGCCGTGGCTGATGGCGAGCACCACATCCCCATCGGCAACGAGGCCGAGATCACCGTGGAGGGCATTGAGGGAATTCAGGACGACAGCGGTCGATCCGGTGCTGGTGAGAGTCGCGGCGATTTTCTCGCCGATGTGCCCCGACTTGCCCACTCCGCAGACGACGATTTTGCCCCGCTTGTCCACGCACGCCCTCAACGTCTCCACGGCCCGCCCGAAGGCTTTGCCATCAAGGTTTTCCGCCAATCGGCGCAATTCCGCCGCCTCGACTTCGATGACCCGGCGGGCTTTCGACAGGTAATCCATGAAAAGATGATGATTCCGCAGTCCGCAGCGCAAAAGCGAGAGTGATTTTCTGGGTTGCCGGCAAGCCTCCTCGGATCTAAAGGAAATACATGCGCGCAACCCTTCCGATCTTGATCGCGGTTCTCTCCGCGGGAAGTTGTCTGGCCCAAGACTTCGTCGCCCCCAAGCAACCGCGTCGCGAGGTGGCACCTCCCCCGAAGTCCGTCTCCCCCTTGGATCCCGACTCGACGCTCGAGGGCGTCGTGGCCGCCGCATTCCAAATGAAGCAACCGTGGCAACTGGTCAATCCGCTTGCCGCCAAAGGTTACGGCGACGGGCGCTACATGACTTCTTGGGACCCGAACGACGAAGGAAAGCCCAAGGGCTTCATCGTTTTCGGCTTCCGTTTCTGGTGACCCGCGGGCGGCACTCCACCGCCAAGTCAGCGCTGCCGTTGGAGAATCAGCTCCGCCAGGTGCCGCAGCTTCTCCCCCTTGACCCCGAAGACGCGCAGGGACCGGATCGCTTCCCGCGTCCAATGTGCAGATAGCTCCCGCGACTGATCCAATCCGTAAAGTGCAGGAAATGTCATCTTGCCCGCCTTGGCGTCTTTGCCGGCGGACTTGCCGAGCTTCTTCGCGCTTTGCGTCGCGTCGAGGATGTCATCTTGGATCTGGAACGCGAGGCCGAGGGCGAATCCGAAACGATCGAGCGCGGCGATTTGTTTTTTGCTTCCGCCGGCGCACATCCCGCCGAGCTTGAGGGCGGCGCGCAGAAGCATCCCCGTTTTGGCGGCGTGGATAAAATAAAGCGGAGCCTCGGACGGCTTTTTCCCTTCCGCTTGGAGATCAGCGACCTGTCCGGCGATCAACCCGCGCGATCCCGCGGCGTGCGACAATTCGCCGACGAGGTCCGCCGCGGTAAAACGCGCGCGTGGCTCGGACCGCGCCAGCACGGCGAAGGCCTCGGTAAGGAGTGCATCGCCGCACAAGACGGCGACACCTTCGCCGAAAACTTTATGCGATGTCGGTTTGCCGCGGCGCAGATCGTCGTCATCCATGCAGGGAAGGTCGTCGTGGATGAGAGAGTAGGCGTGGACCATCTCGGCCGCACACGCAGCGGGGAGAGCATCGCTCGTCGTGCCGCCGCAAGCCTCGGAAGCGGCGCAGCAAAGAACGGGACGCAGACGCTTGCCGCCGGCGAGCAGACTGTAGCGCATGGCACGATGGATCGTCACCGGCTTGGTCGCGGAGGCGGGCACGGAGGCACGCAAGGCTTTTTCCACGGCGGCACGCGTGCGCTTGAGCCAGAGTTTGAATCCTTGGTCGGTCATGGACGATTGCCCCTTCGTTTGGCTTCAAGCACGGGAATGACTTTTTTCAGCGGCAGACAATTGACCACGTCGTTTTTCGTCAGCCAGCCCTTCCGCGCCGAACCGACGCCGAACCAAAGATTTTGCAGACCCTCGGTCGAATGGGCATCCGGATTTATAACGCATTTCACACCCTTCTCGACGGCCAAGCGCCACCAGCGCCAATCAAGGTCGAGACGGTGCGGATCGGCATTGAGTTCGACGAATGTGCCGGTTTCCGCGGCGGCGTCGAGCACAGCGGGAATGTTGACCGCATACGACTCCCGTCGGAGAAGGAGGCGTCCGGTCATATGCCCGAGCATGGTGACATGGGGATTTTCCATGGCACGGATGAGACGCTTGGTCATCTCGGCCTCGCCGAGCGTGAACGACGAATGGACGCTGGCCACGACATAGTCGAGGCGCGCGAGGACCGGATCGGGGAAGTCGAGCTTGCCGTCCTTGAGGATGTCGCACTCGGTCCCGCTGAAAATCCTGAACCCGTCGAGGTCGGCGTTGAGCGCTTCTATTTCGGCGACCTGCTTTTTCAATCGCGCGGCATCGAGGCCGTTGGCTTGGAAGGACGCCTTGCTGTGGTCGGCGATGCCGAGGTATTCGAGCCCGAGTTCCTGCGCGGCAGCCGCCATTTCGGCCAGGGTGTTGCGTCCGTCGCTGGCACGCGTGTGGCAGTGGAACGTCCCGCGGATGTTCTCCAGTTTCACCAGATCCGGCAGCTTGTGGTTTTTTGCCGCCTCGAATTCGCCGCGGTTCTCGCGCAATTCCGGTTCGATGTAATCGAAGCCGAGCAGCTTGTAGATGTCGCTCTCCTCGGAGATTTCCGGAATCCGCGGCGCACCTTTCTTCGCGGGCGCGAGGCGATACTCGTTGAGGGTCCATCCCCGGTCCTGCGCGAGCCCGCGGAGCACGATGTTGTGCTCCTTGCTGCCGGTGAAATACATCAGCGCGAAAGGATATTCGTCGTCGGACACCACGCGCAGGTCGGCCTGCAAACCGCCTTTCAGCATCACGCTCGACTTGGTGTCGCCGGCGGCAAGGACCCGCTCGACCAGCGGATGCTCGCGGAAAGCGCGGGAAATGGCGTCGGGATTTTTCGTCGAAACGATGATGTCGATGTCATGCACCGTTTCGTTCCGCCTGCGCGTGCTGCCGCCGGATGACAAACGGATGGCATCGGGGTGCGCGCGGAGATCATCGAGAAGTTCCCGGGATGCCGAGGCCGCGACGGCGGCAAGATGGCGCCCCGCCCCCTGTTTGAGCGTGTCGAGCGCATGGAGAAGTTTCTCCTGGGTCTTGGCGCCGAAACCCTCGAGGCCGGCCACTTTGCCGTCCTTGCACGCTTTTTCGAGGTCGGCGAAAGACGCGACGTCGAGCCTCTCGTAGAGGGCTTTGATTTTCTTCGGTCCGAGCCCCGGGACATCGAACAACTCGAACAACTTCGGCGGGAACTGTGCGCGCAGATCGTCGTAGTAGGGAAGCTTGCCGGTGGTGACGAGAGCGGTGATCTTTTCGCGCAGGGCCTCCCCGATGCCCGGGATGCCTTTGAGTTTGTCTTCGCGGACGAGCGTGCCGAGATCTCCCTCGAGCATTTCCAGCGCGCGCGCGCCATTTTGGTAGGCGCGGATTTTGAAGGGATTCTCCCCCTGCAACTCGAGGAGCAAACCGATGCGCCCGAGGATATCGACAACCTCGTCGCGGGTCACGGCGCGTAGGTGGCGACGCGGTTGCGCCAACCGGGAAGCCAGCGGCTTTCACCGCGGGCCGGCGGCGAGAGTTGCACGCGGCGGGTCAGGACGCGGTCCGCGCTCTGCGAGAAGGCGGCGGTCGGCGATCCGCTGTCGGGCATGCCCGCGAGAACCTGGAGCAAACCCCACCCTTCGCTCTGGTAACGCTCGGTCGGCGAAGTTCCCTCGCCTTTGAAATTCACGTAATCCATCAGCGCATAAAGACCACCGGGCGCATTGGCCACGCGGTAAAAGTTCGCGCGGATTTTTTCGCGCTCCGGCGCGGGCGCTGCGGAAAGCATTTGCGGCAGGGCCGATTCCAGGCGCAGCGCGGCGAAGCGGGCCTGTTGTCCGACCGTCGATGCAAGCAAAGCGCGGAGCTGTTCCATTCGATCGGACCGGAAGTCGGCCATGAACGACGCGCGGTCGGGCCACGGGCAAGACTTGGCCGAGGCGAGCCACGCGGGAAGTTTCACGCCGTTGGCGGCGAGATAATCGCGCAGCGCGGGGAAACTTTCCTTGAAGGGACCGCGTTTGCCCTGCGGATACCAGATGAAATGGCCGATGCCGAGCGAGGCGAAATCCTCGCCCTTGTTCCAGGAGGTCAGCCCGTCGCGTGTGCCGGCGCACTCGTTGCGCCAGATCCTTTGGCCGATGCGCGCGGCTTCGGCATCATCCAGCTTCACGCCTTCCCCGTGCGCGCCGGAGGCGCAAAGAACGAGCAGAGCGACGGCGAAAAAACGCGGTTTCACGCGCCGCAAATGAGTCAGGCCCCCACCCGCATGGGCATGAGCACGTAAACGAAGGGCGCGTTGATCTTGATGACGCCGGGACTGATGTCGTCGATCAGCTCGAAATGGACCTCGTCCTCGTTGAGATACCGCAGCGGGGCCATGAGAAATTCCGGATTGAATGCGATGGAAATGTCCTTGCCCTTGTAGCTCACGGCCAGCGCTTCGCGCGCCTCGCCGACCTCGGGAGTGTTCGATGTGATGTCGAGATTGCCCTTGGAGAAGCTGAGGCGGACGGAAGCCGTTTTCTCGGTGTTGAGCAACGAAACGCGGCGGACGGCGTTGAGCAGCGACTCGCGCTCCACAGTGACGCGCTCGTTGACCTTCGTGGGGATCACCTGCACGTAGTTCGGGTAATTGCCTTCGACGAGTTTGGAGATCAGCGTCGTAGGACCGCAATCGAACTGCACCATGTTCTGCGCCAGGCGCACGACAACGTCGCCGTCGTCTTTGAGGGCGCGCATCAACTCGGAGATCGCCTTGGTGCGGACGATGAATTCGCGCTCCTGGCTGGGCGGTATCTCGAGATCATTGACCTCGGCCAGGGCGAGGCGGCGCCCGTCGGTGGCCACGAGGGTGAGCTTGTCGCCCTTGAAGGAGAAAAAGATGCCGTTGAGGACGTAGCGGGTCTCGTCGAGGGAAATGGCGTAGTGCGTTTTGCGCAAGCCGTCTTTCAGGTCGGCCGACTTGAGCTTGAACTCGACCGAACCGTCGAACGCCGGCATCCCGGGAAATTCCGCCTCGGGCAGACCGAAAATTTTATAAACGCCCGCACCGCTCTTGAGGGTGGCGAGGCTCTTGGGATCGACCTCCACCTCGATGTCCGTCTTCGGGAGATCTTTCACCAGAGTGCTCAGGCGCTTGGCCGGCAGCGTGGTCGCGCCGGACTTGCCGACCTTGGCGGGCACCTTCGTGCGCACGGTGAAATCCAGATCGGTCGAGGTGAGCGTCAGTTCGTCGCCGTCGGCTTGCAGCAGGACATTGGACAGGATGGGCAGCGTGCTGCGGGGATTGACCGCACTGACCGCGTTTTGCAGCCCTTCGGCGAAAGCTTCCTGCGAGATGGTGAATTTCATGGGTTGGATGGAGTTCCCGCGCCGGTTGGCGGAGCGTTCTATGTCCGAAAATTCCTGCCGGCTGTCAAAGCCTTCTTCACCTTTGGAGTGAAGTCTCGAGGAAGCGGATCACCTGGCGGAGACTCTCCTCGTTGTCCATGCGCGCCTGCACCGTTTTGCAGGCGTGGATCACAGTCCCGTGATCGCGGCCGCCGAAAGCCTCGCCGATTTCCTGCAGCGACGATTTGGTGATGCGGCGCGAAATGAACATGGCGATCTGGCGCGGGAACGCGATGTTGGCCGGGCGGCGTTTGCTGGTCATGTCGGCCAACCGCACGTCGTAATGCTCGGCGACTTTCCGCTGCACCTGGTCGATGCTCACGGCGCGGCGGGCTTCCTCCTGCAGAATGTCGCGCAACAGGTGCTCGACCGACTCGTCGGTGAGCGGGCGGCTGCTGAGGGAGACGAACGAGGCCACGCGCAGGAGGGCGCCCTCCAAACGGCGGACGTTCGATTTCACACGGTGGGCCAGGTATTCGAAAACATGCGCGGGCAGTTTGACCTGCAGCATGTCGGCCTTGCGGCGCAGGATGGCGAGGCGCGTCTCCATGTCCGGGGGCTGCAACTCCGCGGTGAGGCCCCACTCGAAGCGCGAAACCAGCCTCTGCTCGAGGTGGGCGATTTCACTCGGCGGCTGGTCGCTGGAGAGGACGATCTGTTTGCGCCCCTCGAAAAGCGAATTGAAGGTGTGGAAAAACTCTTCCTGGGAGCGCTCCTTGCCGCCAAGAAACTGGATGTCGTCGATGAGGAGGACATCGGCCTGGCGGTAGCGTTTGCGGAACTTGACCAGCGCGTTGGTCTGGATGGCCTGGATGAAGTCGTTGGTGAAGGTCTCGCTGCGGACGTAGGCGATGCGGGCGCCGCGCTTGCTGCGTGCGATGTGGTGACCGATGGCGTGCAGCAGGTGCGTTTTGCCCAGACCGACGCCGCCGTGGATGAAAAGAGGGTTGTAGGTGCGCGAGGGGGCCTTGGCCACGGCCAGCGCGGCGGCATGGGCGAACTCGCTATTGGTCCCCACGACAAAGGTGTCGAACACGTAGCGCGGATTGAGACCTTTGGCATCCGGAGGTTCCTCGATCTCGCTTTCCGGAGCCGCCGCCACGGAGGCCTCCGACGCGGGCGCGGCCGGCTCAGTCTTGGAGCCGCAGTTATCCACAACGAACTCCACGGCCCGGCGGCTGCCGAAGACTGTGAGCAATGCGGCTTGGACTTGGGCGGCGTAGTTGCTCTCGATCCACACCTGATAAATGCTGTTGGGGATGGCCAGGGTCAGCGCTTTGGAAGTCAGACCGGTGAGTTGCAGCGAGGAAAACCAACGGTCGTAAACGCCCTCGCCCAATTCGGCCTTCAGTGCCGAAGCAACTTGTTCCCAGACAGCGTCCAACTCCCCGGCGGTAGCGGAGTTATTCACGTCCGCTCCGGCGTCTCTTTTGGACGCAGGGACGGACTCAGGCTTGGGCCGACGCGAGCGGGGGAACGCTGACTTGGAAGCGGAGCGCATTGAAGCGGAACGGGGCATAAAATCTTTCATTTACAGTGGGCAAAACTCTGGAGGCGGCGCCGCGAGCAAACAGCAAGCAGTCCGCGCGAGCGGGGAGGACGGCAAAAAAGCGACCGCACCCAAAAGCGCGCCGTGGGGGAAAAACAGACCCGAATTTGCTCACAAGTTGTTCACAACGGGTCTGGATCTCTTGCGGCGACACGAGCGCGAGCGTATCGGCGCAGAAAATCGCGCTCAAGAATTTTGCGAGCTTCGGAAAATTTTTTGGAAATGCACTTGACCGCGCATCCCCGGCGGAAGCGCCGCTGCAGTCCGTGCGCCGGCGCACGCCGCGGTTCGAAGTCATAAAATGCAACGCCGCGATCAGCCGAGATCCTTGACCAGCACCTTCGATTGCCGGCCGGCGGTGTCATATTTTTTCTTCCGCGCGGCGGGAAGATCGTCAGGCGACGCCTCCTGGAAGCCGCCTTTGATCTGCAGGTATTTGTAAGCCTGCGTGCTCAACGCGAAGAGCCTCTTGAGGCTTTTTTCCCTCGCGAGATTTTCCGTGAAAGCCATGAGCTTGCGTCCGTGCCCCTCGTTTTCGTGGTCCTTCAGCACGTAGAGGCAAGCCAGCTCGCCGCACCCCTCCTCGGGATAAACATGCAACGCGACGCACCCCATCAGCTTGCCGTCGATCTCCAGCACCCAGTAATCCTGCATCTGCTCGAGGATTTCCGTCCGCGTCCGCCGCACGAGTTCCTCGTTGGCCATCGATTGCCGGATGAGCGCCATGATCGCCCGGACGTCCTTTTTGAAAATTTTCCGGATCTGCTGGTATTCGTTCGAGTAGATCATGGTGCCGATCCCCTCGTTGCTGAAGACCTCGTCGAGCAAGGCCTCGTTGGCATGGCCGTCGAGGATGTGCACGCGAGGCACGCCCTGACGGCAGGCCTTCGCGCCATAGTCGATCTTCGAATAAAGGTTCGCCGCCTCGCCGGCCTTGCGTTTTTTGGAAAGTTCCTCCGCCTCGGCAATGCTGAGCTGCCGCGGCAGGGCTCTGCCTGCGGGCGACTTGGCGTCCGCGGACAAATAAATGATCTTGGCGGCCTGCAATGCTTCGGCCAATTCGGAGGCGGCGTGGTCGGAATTGACGCGGTAAGTGTGGCCCTCGCCGTCGAACCCGAGCGGGGGCATCACGGGGATGATCCCCTCGTTGAGCAGCATGTGGAGGCACTTCACATCGACCCGTTCGATGCGTCCGGTGAAACCTTGGTCAATGCCGCCCAGAATTCCCGCCGGGTGGGCGATGACAGCGTTGGCGTAAGCAGCCCGAAGGTCCACCGAGGCCAGCCCTTCGAGAATCTCGTGGGTCAACCGCATGGCGGCGTCGATGCTGACATCCAAAGTCGCCTCGTCCGTGATCCCCGTGCCGTCGGTATTGCTCGGTGCGAAGCCCGCTTTTTTCGAAGCCTCTTGGATCTGGTGACTGGCGCCATGCACCAACACGACGCGGATGCTCAGCGACCGGAGCACCGCGAGATCGAGAAGGATATTGGCGAAGTTCGGCGAAGCCGCAACTTCCCCGTCCACGGACACCACGAAGATCTTTTCGCGGAAGCGCGGAACATATTGCAAAATTTCCCTGAGATCGCTGACGTTCACAGCTCCAGAGTTAGGGGTTTCCGCGGAGAAATATCAACGCGGAAACCGAACGTCGGAACCATTGCGGCAAGTCGGCGCGCGTTCCGCGCAGGTCAGCCGCGCACGTGCGCCCCGGGCGCCGGCACGAACTTTACAAGCAGCGTGCGGGCTGCCAGTATGCGGGGTTCATGTCGATTTTGATCAACGTCCTCATCGCCTTCCATGTGCTTGTCTGCATGCTCATGGTCGGCATCGTGCTGATGCAACGGCCCAAAAACGAGGGCCTCGGAGCGGCTTTCGGTGGAGGCATGACCGAAAACATTTTCGGCGCGCAGACAACGCACGTCCTTCAGAAGTTCACCGTGTGGCTCGGCGTGGTGTTTTTCGTCCTCACCCTCTTGCTGGCGATACTTTACGCCAAACGCGGCACCGGCGAGACGATCATCCAGAAGGAGCTTCTCAGCCAGCCCGTGCCGCAGGCCTCCGCCACTCCGGCCGCTGCCGCGCCGTCACCAACCGCCGTCCCGGCGGCTTCGACCGCCGCGCCCGAAGCGGGCACCTCGCCTGCCGCGACGCAATCGACCCCCGAAGCTTCCGCCGCGCCTTCCGGCAACTGACCGGACGGCGCATTTTTCATGCGCACCCTCGGCACGATCGCGGAGACGGTGGAATTCCGCCGCACCTGTCGTCCACCGGTCGTTCTTGTGCCCACCATGGGTGCGCTGCACGCAGGGCACGCGGCGCTGGTCGATGCCGCACGCCGGCACGCCGGCGCCTCGGGCACGGTGGTGGTGAGCATTTTCGTCAACCCGACACAGTTCGGGCCCGCGGAGGATTTCTCGAAATATCCGCGCACGCCCGGGGAAGACCTACGGTTGTGCCAAGGACACGGCGCCGATGCGGTGTTCGCGCCATCCGCGGAGGAGATGTATCCGCCGGGCGATTCGACCTTCGTGGACGAGACCGCGCTTTCCCGCGGACTCTGCGGTTCCGCGCGTCCGGGCCACTTCCGCGGCGTCTGCACCGTGGTGGCGAAACTTTTCAACATCCTGCGCCCGGATGCAGCCATCTTCGGCGAAAAAGACTACCAGCAGCTCGCGATTATCCGCCGCATGGTGCGCGATTTGTTTTTCGGCATCGAAATCATCGCCCACCCGACCGTGCGCGAAGCGGACGGACTCGCGCTCAGCTCGCGCAACCGTTACCTCGCGCCCGACCAACGCGAACGGGCGAGTCGTTTCCCGGCGGCACTGCAGCAGGCGGCCAAGGAGCGGCGGCCGTCGGAAATCCTCGCCACCGCAGCGCGTCTCATAGAGGACGGGACAGGCAGCAGGCCGCAATATGTCGAAGTCGTCGATGCCGGGACGCTCGAGCCCGTCGGCACGCTCGACCGTCCGGCTGTGCTTGCGGCGGCGGTCAAAATCGGAGAAACACGCCTCATCGACAACGTGCGCCTGGCGCCGTCGCATGGAAAAATTTGACCATATCGTCATCGGTTCCGGCATCGCCGGGCTGACGTATGCCCTCAAGGCAGCCGGATCGGGCACTGTCGCGCTCGTGACCAAGCGCTCCAAGGCCGCGACCAACACCGCATGGGCTCAAGGCGGTGTAGCCTGTGTGACCAGCCCCGAAGACTCGTTCGAGCTGCACATCAAGGACACCTTGGACGCAGGGGCCGGTCTTTGCCACCGGGACATTGTGGAGACAGTCGTCCGTGAAGGACCCGATCGCATCAAGGAACTCATCGAACTCGGGATGTCTTTCGATTTGCGCGAGCGGCCGGACGGAATTACCGAGCTGGATCTCGGGCGCGAAGGCGGCCATTCGAAGCGACGCGTCCTGCACGCGCAGGACTTCACCGGGTTGGAAATCGAAAACACCCTGCTTGCGGCGGTGGACAAGCACCCTTCGATCCGCGTGATGGAGGACCACATGGCGATCGATCTCATCACCACGGGAAAACTCGGCTACGCCATCGAGGACCGCGTGGTCGGCGTCTATGTGCTCGACGAGAAATCCGGGGAAGTCCTCACCCTGCGCAGCGACCGGATCATCCTGGCCACGGGCGGCTGCGGAAAAGTGTATTTATACACGACGAATCCGGATATCGCCTCGGGCGACGGCGTGGCCATGGCATGGCGCGCGGGTGCGGCCGTGAGCAACATGGAATTCGTGCAGTTCCACCCGACCTGCCTTTTTCACCCCGAGGCCAAATCGTTCCTCATCAGCGAAGCCGTGCGCGGCGAGGGCGGGGTGCTGGTGGACGAAAAGGGTGAGCCGTTCATGGACCGCTACCACGCCTTGAAGTCGCTCGCCCCGCGCGACATCGTGGCCCGCGCCATCGACGCGGAGATGAAAAAGACCGGCGCCAAGTGCGTCTTTCTCGACATCACGCACAAACCGCGCGAGTTCCTGCAGGCGCGTTTTCCGAAAATCTACGAAACCTGCGCCGGTCTCGGGATCGACATCGCCAAGCAACCGATACCGGTTGTTCCGGCTGCGCACTACCAGTGCGGCGGCGTGAAGACCAACGAGCACGGCGAAACGACGTTGCGCGGACTCTTCGCGGTCGGCGAAGTTGCCTGCACCGGGCTGCACGGAGCGAACCGTCTGGCGAGCAACTCGCTCTTGGAGGCGCTGGTTTTCGCCAACCGCGCCGTTCTCAAGGCGACGAAAAACCACAAACCGGCCGATGACATACAACTGCCCGAGTGGCGCCCCGGCAGCGTCACCGACGTGGACGAACTCGTTGTCATCTACCACAACTGGGACGAGATCCGCCGGCTCATGTGGGACTATGTCGGCATCGTCCGCACCGATAAACGCCTGCAACGCGCCGCCACGCGCCTGCGCAACCTGCAGAAGGAGGTCCAGGAGTTTTACTGGAACTTCAAAGTCACGACCGACTTGCTGGAGTTGCGCAATCTGGTGACTGTCGCCGCCCTCATCGTTGATTGCGCCCTGAGCCGCAAAGAGAGCCGCGGACTGCACTACACTCTCGACTATCCGGAAACGGGCAGCCCCTTTGCACGCGACACCGTGATGCGAAGAGCATGAAGCGGCGGCATTTGCTACCCGTTTCCGATCAACAACTTGCAATGGGAAAAAGCATCGCGGACGCGCGCGACCACATACGGGCATCCAGCGCAAGTTTGTGATGGTAAGGAAGGCCATCTCCTCCGATAATCCATGCTCGCCCCATTACCTTTGCCCATGTTGCCCGCCCGATTCAAACGACGCTGCGCTGTCGCGCTTCTTTTTATCGCCGGCGGCATCACTGTGCAGGCGCAAGAACAGGCACCGTCGCAAAACGAGCCCGGTCCGCCCGCCGTTGAGTCCTTCGAGCAACCGGTTGCAGGCGGCGAAAACGGCTCCGCGGGTTTCCGTTTCACCTACCCCGTCCGCGACGCGCAATCCAACCAACTTGTCACCGAGCAAGCGGAGTCCACGCAAGTCTCCACGGAAAACGTTCCCGCGCCGCTTGACGCGCCTCCTCCACCGCGCCGACACCGCGACGGCAATCTACTAACCCCGCAACCTCCGCAGAGCGCCGTCTCCGGCGGTGCAAGCGCGACCACCGGCAGCAACAGTCCGGACATCGGCGAGGGCATCTTCCAACGCAGTCCGTTCCGCTACAGCTTCGCGATCAACGAAGGCTACAACAGCAACGTGAATACCAGGCAGGACGGCGGCGTGCAGAGCATGTATACGCTGGTTTCCGCCGGCATCGGCTACGATTTCGGCAGTTCGCGACTGCAACTCAACACCAGCCTCTCCGCCGCGCTGGCCTTCTATTACAACAACGGGGAACTCGCCAACGACGGCCTGTTCCCCACGATCAATTTCGTGCTCGGCGCCAATTACGCCGCCACCCCGCGGCTCGACCTCTCGTTCTCGACCGTCACCTCCCTCCTCTCGCAGCCGAATTTCACCGTCTCGGGCGCGCCGAACTCATACGAGAACATGTATATCATCAGCGACACGCAGATCGGGGCCAAGTATCTGTGGAAGCCCAAGTTCGCGACCGAGACGACTTACAACCCCCTGCTTTTCTATTACATCGATGCGCCCAACAACTCGGACTTGAGCCGCTTCGAGCAGACGATCAGCCAGCAATTCCTTTTCCTCTGGAAACCCACGACCGCCCTCGTTGCGGAATACCGCTTCAACACGCGGAACTATTTTTATGACTCTGACCTCAACAGCTGGGGCAACTACGCGCTTCTTGGGGCGGATTATACGCTCAATCCCCGCTCGTCCGCTTCGTTCCGCGCCGGCGCCGAGCAACGCGTCAATCAGAACCCCTACGGCGGTTCGAACGGCTACATCGGTCCGTTCGGCCAGCTGAATCTCAACTATGCCCCCGGTCCGGACACCGTCGTCGGCCTGCAGGCGCGCTATGGAACCTCGGCATCGGGGCTCACCAACTACAACCAGGGGCAGCAGGTTCTTCTCGGACTGAACCTAGCCCACCAGTTCACCGCCCGCATCGCGGCGAATGCGTTCTTCAATTACCAGAACAACTACTACAACCAGCCGGGCGAGATAAACAACCAGTCGCCCAGCTTCAGCAACGACATCTTCAACACCGGTGTCAATGCGAGCTACCAGATCAACCGCATCTGGTCCGTGCTCGCCGGTTACACTTTCACCACGCTGATGTCGGGTAACACGGCGCAGCAGCAGGATTACACGCAGAACATCGTTTACATCGGCACGGAAATCGATCTGTGACGGCGATGCGGCCAGGCCGACACTTGCGTCAGCCGGCTGCCCGCAGATCGCGCGTGAACTGCGCGAAAATTTCCGCAAAGCCCTTGCTCCATCCCTCGGCCGCCGCCGCGGGGGACACCTCGCGCATGGGAATTTCGCGACGGTAAATGTTTTCGAAGAGTTGCCTGTCGCCGTCGGACCCGCGATCCACGAGCACCATGACCACCGCGACAACGGCGCGCGGCTTCGAAGTGTCCCGGTAATCCGCGTAGAGGGACACGAGCCGGGGCTGCACGACGAGGTCCGCCGCAAGCGGTCCGCCCGGCTGCAGCACCTCACCGGCCCGCGAAAGCATCAGCCACTTGCGGAGTTGACCTCCCAGCATCTGCGCGGGCGGCGCCAGAAAGCGGTTGTAATAGTCGCGCTCGTAGCGGGATTCGTCCGCCCGGTAGAGAAACATCTGGCCCGCCGCCTGCGGAGCGGCCGAGAAAGGCAGCACGGAAATCGTCCGCCCGCCGCGCATGCCGGGCGCCGGCGCGGGAATGTCGAAAGCGAAATTGTCGGTCAGCACCGCCGGCTGGCGCAGGCTGCAGCCGCAGAGCAGCGTTCCGGCGAGCAGGAAGGCCGGAAGGACACAATTGGCGCGGAACACCCTCATCTTCGCTGTTTGCGGCCGGCCGGATCGAAAGGCGAGCGCTTGGGCGGCTCGCCGAGCAGGAGTTGCGACGGATACTCGCGGATGTTCTCGCTCAGGACGCGGAAATTTTCCGCCGTGGCCTGGAAATCGCTGATGATACTTCCCACCGCATCGGCATTGAGCAGCGGACTTGTCTGCAGCGCCGCGGCCACCCTGTCCATGTCGCCAGCCAGTTTGGTGAGGCTGCCCATCATCTGCTGTCCCTCTTTCGTCAACTGCTCGACAGGCAGCTGGTTGACTTTCGCTTTGAGGTCGGCAAGCAGGCCCTGCAATTCCACGCTCACTTTGGCCAGTTCCATCTTCTCGATATTGGCGCCGAATTTCTGCAGCGTGCCGTCGAAATTTTTCAGCGAAATCTCGAGCTGATCCAACGTCTTGCGAAGGTCCATGGAACTGAAGGTGTCCATGAGCTTGTCCACCGACTCAAGCATGCTGGTCAGCGTTCCGGGCGCGGACGGGATGTAATGATGCTGCGGCGTCCACCATATACCGAGCGGCGGCGCCTGGGCCGGGTTGGAGACATAGTTCAGCTCGAGAAAATTCAGACCCGTGATCCCCTGCGGCTGGAGCATGACGCGCAACCCCTGCCGCACAGCTTGATCGAGCAGCGGCGTGAGGTCCTCGTTGAACATCCCTTCGAAGACCGGCACGTTGATTTCCATCTCGAGATAGACGTAGTCCTTGCGCCCGCCCCCCTCGGGCGGCGGACCGTAGCGGTTGAAGCAAAAGTCGATGCGCGACACGCGACCGATGGGCACGCCGCGAAATTTCACCGCCGAGCCGAGATCGAGTCCCTGCACGGTCCCGTCCACGTAGGTCTCGAAATACATGCGCGGCTTCCAGAGATTCCCGGCACCGAGGAACACCAGCGTCGCGGCCAGCAGGAAAAAGCCGGCGATGATGAAGAGCCCCAACTTGAAATAGCGTGCTTGGCTTGCCATGGCTTGCGTTCAGGCTGCGCGTGCGTTCTCCGGCTCGCGCCGGAAAAAGGCGCGCACGTAGGGGTTTTGCGGGCGGTCCCGCAACTCCTCCGGTTTACCCTCGGCGACGATTCCTCCGCGGTCCAGCATGATCACACGGTCGCCGATGGCGTAGATGCTGGCCAGCTCGTGGCTCGCGATGACAAACGTGATGCCGAAGTCCCTCGAAAGCGCCCGGATGAGGTCGTCGAGGCCCGCCGATGTGATCGGATCAAGGCCGGCCGAAGGTTCATCGAGAAAAAGTATGCCGGGGTCCAAGGCCATGGCCCGTGCCACAGCGGCCCGCTTTTGCATGCCGCCGCTTATTTCCGAAGGCAGATAGCCGGCGAAGGCACCCAAGCCGACTTGCTGGAGCTTGAGACGCGCCACCATGCCCCGCGCGGACGATGGAAGATTCGTCCACTCTTCGAGGGGAAGGGACACATTTTCCGCCAATGTCATCGATCCGAACAACGCGCCGCCCTGATACATCACCCCGAACTTGCGCAGGATGCGTTCGCGCGCCGCACCGGTCGCGCCAACGATGTCTTCGCCGCCGATCAGGACTTCGCCGGCCATGGCCGGATAAAGCCCGATCATGTTTTTAAGCAGGGTGCTTTTCCCCGATCCCGAGCCGCCCAGAATCATGAAAACCTCTCCCCGGCGGACCGAAAAACTCACGTCCTCGAGGATGACATTCCCGGCGTAACCGGCCTTGAGATGCCGCACCTCGATGATTTCCACGTGATCCATGGTCAGAATTTCAGCTGGTAGTAAACCACCGCGAAAACGGCATCGAGAAGCACGATAAGAAAGATCCCGGTCACGACCGCCCGCGTGGTCGCATCGCCGACGGCGGAAGGACCGGCACCCGTCTGCAGACCCCTCATGCATCCCACGCCGGCGACGACAGCACCGAAGAAAAACGACTTGATCAAGCCCGCCGCCACATCCTTGAGCGTGAGGGCTCCGGAGAGCTGGTGGAAGAGCGTAGCCAGGGGAAACCCGAGCATCAGCATGACGAACAGGCCCCCGGCCACGCCGATCGCCATGGAATAAATCGTCAGCACGGGAGTCACCGCAACGCCCGCAAGCACGCGCGGCACGGCAAGGAAGCGCACCGGACTCAGTCCCATCGTGGTGAGTGCCGCCACCTCCTCGTTGACTTTCATCGTCCCGATCTCTGCGGCGAAGGCCGATCCCGAGCGGCCGGCCAGAACGATCGCGGTCATGATCGGACCGAGTTCGCGCGTGATGGCCAGCGCCACGAGATTAACCACGAAGATATCGACCCCGAACTGGCGCATCGGCATTGCCCCTTGGAAGGCCATGATCATTCCCATGAGAAAACTGATGAGCGCCACAATGGGCAAGGCGTTGGCACCGGCCTTCTCGACGATCATCCACCACTCGCGCCAACGCACCCGCGGCCTGCGTCCGAAGGAAAGCAAACCCGCGCCGACCTCCCCGACAAACGAAGCTTCGTCATGCCAGTCCGCGGCCCGCTCCGCGGCCGCGCGCCCGATGTCCTCGATGCGCGCGAAGCGTCCGACATCCCCGACACGGGCGCCGGACATCCCGGCGCGGTCCACCGCGTCGATCACCGAGCGGAAATGCGGGGCCAGACCCTCGATCCTGCATGTTGCCCCCGTGCGACTGCGCGCCTCCTCCAACGCGACAAGCAACGCAAAGCCCGCACCGCCGCACTCCTGCACGCCGGCGCATTCGACGGTCACAGGACCGTCTGCGGACCGCGCCGCAGCCAACACCTCGTCCCAACAGCCGGCCACGGCGCGATCGTCCAACCGCGGGGGCAAATGAATCACGGGGGCACCTGCTTTGTGCTCCACTCGCCAGCCTGCGGATTGCTCTGCAGCGTGCGCGGACATGACACCTACAAACTTGGCACCACACCCCCACGCGGGCGAGCAGTTTCACGCGGGCTCCTTGGAAGCAAGGGCGATCCGTCCGCGCCACACAGCCCGGCGGGCGTCACTACCAGCGGTCAAAGCTTGCCGCCTCGGGGTGACCGGCCCTCATCCACCTCGATCAGGTCGAAAATGGTCACGATATCCGTGCGGTCCGAGAGACCAAGGCCGGCCAGACGCTCACGCACGCGTGAGCTGAGGTCGTCGTTCCACCCGCATTTGCGCAGAAATTCGTTCCACATGAAAATATCCGCCATTGCCGGGCGCCGGCCGTGCTCAAAGCACCACTCCAGCACTTCGGCGTCGGACTTACCCGCACCCACCTGCACAGCCAGATCATCGTAGTCCACACCGAGAAAATCGCAGCACCGCTGATCGAAACCGCGCCCGAGGTTTGCGTGGTAATCGGAGGGCAGATCCCCGCACTGATGCATCCGGATTTTATCCGTCATGCGGGGAAAATAAACGATGTCCTGCTCGCGGTCGTAGGGGCTGCGCGGAAATTTCATAGCACCGCAGTCTGGGCCACGGGAGTCCGCGAAGTCCATCGCCTTTACGGCCTCGATGCATCATGATGGGTTTGTGAAACCGGGTGACGAAATCGATCTGGAGGTCACTGATCTTGCTTACGGCGGGGCGGGAATCGCACGCCACGAGCAGCAGGTGGTTTTTGTCCGGTTCACGATACCCGGCGAAACCGTCCGCGCGCGCATCCGCAACGTTCGCCGGACTTGGGCCGAGGCGGACGCTCTGCGGATCATCCACCCTTCGCCCGATCGCGTCGCGCCGCCGTGCCCGTTTTTCACCCGCTGCGGAGGCTGCGCGTATCAGCACATCACCTACCCCCGTCAACTCACCGAGAAAACAAGGCAGGTTCGAGAATCCCTGCGCCGCATCGGCAAGTTCGCGGACGCGCCGGTCGAGCAGATGCGTTCATCCCCGCACGAATACGGATACCGCAACCGCATCACCGTGCATGTGGATCCGCCGAGGATCGGATTCCGCGGCACCGATCCACGCCGCATCGTGGACGTGGATCGCTGCCTGCTGGCGAACAAAGCCGTCAACGACCGTCTCGAAGCATTGCACTCGAAGCGCCGTTTGAGACCCGGACCGGCAACCTTGCGGGACACGGCATCGGCCGCGGGGGGCTTCCGCCAAGTCAACGACGAGGCGGCGGAAATCCTCGCGGAAATCGCGGCGGACATGGCCGGCTCCGGACAAATCCTCATCGATGCGTATTGCGGCGCCGGTTTTTTTGCGCAGAGGCTGAGCAAAAATTTCGCGCGTGTCATCGGAATGGATTGGGACGGCCGCTCGATCGCCACGGCGCGAATCGAGGCCGGCGCGAAAGAGGAATATGTCGAGGGAGACACGGCGGAGTTGCTGCCCGCGGTTCTGCAGGCGAACGAGGGTGCCGTGTTGCTGCTCGATCCACCGGCGCAGGGACTGGCGGCGGAAGTCATTGCCGCCATCCTCGCGTTCCGACCGCCCCGGATTGTTTACATCTCGTGCGATCCCTCGACGCTTGCGCGCGACCTGGCGAAGGTGAGCGGTTCCTACGAACTCCGCCGTGCCGTGCCTGTCGACATGTTCCCGCAAACCGCCTCGATCGAAGTTGCTGCGCTGCTGGAGATCCGCCCCGGCGACGTCAACCCCAGGGCCGGCGGAGAGCCAGACCGATCCCCGCAACAAGCTCGCGGGGTAGGTCCGGCGTAGCACCGCGACGGGAGCACACGAACGCCGCGGCCTCCGCGCACCAAGGAGCGGCTTCCCGCAGAGTCCGTTGCTCCGCAAGAAACGCCGAGAGCACCGAGGTAAAAACATCGCCTGCACCCACGGTGTCCTCGACCTCGGTCCGCGCAGCGCGTTGGTGGTGCCATTCGCCCCCCTCGGCGAACCAAGCCCCGTCCGCACCACCCGTGAGAACTCCGCGCGGGATACAAAACTCCCCCAGCATCCCGGTGAAAAGCTCCCGATCTTCACCTCGGGCTCCGAGCATTCGCGACACGATGCGAAGTTCGCTGCGATTCATCTTCAAGACATCGCAGTGCCGCAGGCTCCAGAGAACACAGTCGTCGTCGTAAAAAGGCTCGCGGAGATTCAAGTCCGCCAGAGCAAGTGAACCCGAGCGGCGTGCTTCGCCAACGAGCGACCGGATGGTCTGCCGCGAGACCGGACTGCGCTGCGCCAATGTGCCGAAGACCACAACCCGGGCGCCGCGAATACTTTCGCGCACGGACGCGCAATCCCCGATAAAATCCCACGCCGCAGGAGCCCCGATTTCGTAGGAGGGTTCACCGGCGGTCAGCCTGACACACACCGCCCCCGTGGGATGAAATTCATCCTCCCGCATTCCCCCGACGCCGACTTTCGCGGCCTCAAGCCATTTCCGCAGCCTTGCACCGCGCTCATCGCAACCGATGCGCGAGACAAGGCCCGACTCGAAGCCGAGCTGCGCCGCATGGAAGGCTACGTTGGCGGGCGCTCCCCCGGGAAACTCCTCACCATCGGGGGCGACATCGACCAGAACTTCGCCGAGGCAAACAACCGGCACGTGGGGCGGGCGCAAGCAGGCCGGCTACGGACTGACGGGTGCCGGCGTCGGCGTAGGAGTCGGTTCAGCAGGCGGGATGTTCGGCGGAACAACCGGAGGCGGAGGAGGTATAATCGGCGGCGGGACTGCGGGCGTCAGATTTGATTGGTTGGAAACTTCCGTGGCAACATTTTGAGCCAAGCTCTGGATAGCTCCGCCATTAGGCAGTTCATTGATGCCGAACGCCTGGTAGGTGTTGTCGGGTTTGAGTATGACCGCCGTGCCCTCTGCGACAGGAATTTGTTCGCCCTCGGTGGTGGTCGCTATCTCCGAACCGGTGACCGATGCAACCGTGACCGTGGAAGTCTCGGGATTGGACCCATCAACCGTGATGACCGTCTGGCCGGGCAGCACCGGACTGATGTTGCCGCGCGGCGTGACAACGAGAAGAGCCGCGTCGGCAAGGCCTGAGTCGGAATGGACTGCCACGATCGTGCCCAAAGTCAGCGTGATGGTGTATTGGGGGATCGGGTTGCCCAGTTCGTCGGTGATTTTGTCCATGGACATTTCGCCGATGGTCACTTGCGAGTTGGGCTGGAGTTCGATGACGATACCGGGCGCGACCTCGATCATCACCTTGCCATCCTCGCCAGTGCTGACGGTTGTGCCGGGAGCAAGAGTGGAGTTGACCAGAGACGCGGCCGGCGACTCTTGGCTGTTGACCAGCACCTTGGCCGCACCTTCGGACTTCGCAAGCATGGCGGCATGAAGCGATCCGGACGCAAAAATGCAAACCACGGCCAGCAGGCCGAGTCTGACGACGAGGGGGCGAATAAGCACAGAATACAAATGACCCAAAAGCACCGGCAGTCAAACCCCAATTTCAAGGCGCCGCCGGTGCAGGCGGGGCTGCGAGAGGGGGTTGCGCAGCCGGAAGCAAGCGGGACAGTTGCGCCCCGGCCATCATGGCAGCAGGCGTTCCCGGATAGAGGGATCCGATCGACTCCAGGACGGCCCGGGCCTCTCCCTGCCCGCCGTTTTTGACAGACAGAATCTCCGCCTCGGCCAACATGGCCAGCGGAGCGGCATACGAATCCTTGTATTTGCTGGATACGGTGCGGAACTCCTCGAGCGCGGCATCCGTCTTGCCTTGGGCCCGGCGCAGTTCGCCGAGAGCGAGCACGCCTGCCCCGGCCAGAGGATGATCCGGCTGCGAAGAGACAAATCTCTCGAGTTCGGCCACCGCGCCGTCAAGGTTGCCCCCGGCACGCAGCGAGGAGGCCAACTCGAGCGAAGCATTTCCAGCCGCCAGCGAGCCGGGATACTTTTCGATGACTTCGCGCCATCCGTCCGGCCCGGTTGCCGAGCTGTAAAGAGATTCTGCGGAGGCACGCAATCGCGCCGAGTTCCAAAACCACACGCCGGCTCCCGTGATCAACACGACGAGCGCGACGAGCGCGACAATCACTTTGCGCCCATGCTCCTGCCAAAACAAATCGCCCGCCGTCATCTCCAGCGCGGGATCGACAGCCGGCATCAGGACCGATCGACGGTGTTCGTCCATAACTCAGGAGGAAACCGCGGCGCGCGCCTCATCGGCGAGAGCGGTGCTGAGGTAGCGCTCGCCCGTCGAGCAGGCGACGGTGACGATTAGCTTGCCTTTGTTTTCGGGGCGCTTGGCCAACTCGAGTGCGGCCACGACGTTCGCCCCGGAGCTGATACCTGCAAGGATGCCTTCTTCTTTGGCCAGGCGGCGGGCCATGGCGAAAGCGTCGTCATTGGAAACGGTGACCACCTCGTCGACCACGTCCAGATGAAGATTGTCGGGGACAAAGCCGGCGCCCGTGCCTTGGATTTTGTGGGGCCCCGGCTTGACCGGCTGACCGGCGCGCGTCTGCGTGATGACCGGCGAATCTTTGGGTTCCACCGCCACGACCTTGAAGCCCGGCTTGCGCTTTTTGATCACCTCGCCGACTCCCGTGCAGGTGCCCCCGGTTCCCACGGCGGAAACAAAGACGTCGATTTTGCCGTCAGTGTCTTCCCAAATCTCCTCGGCCGTGGTTTTGGCGTGGATGTCGGGGTTCGCCGGATTTTTGAACTGCTGCGGCATCCAGCCGTTCGGCGTGTTTTTCAGAATTTCCTCGGCCTTGGCAATCGCGCCTTTCATACCCTCCGCGCCGGGCGTCAGCACCAGCTGCGCACCGAGCATGGCCAACAGGGTGCGGCGCTCGACGCTCATGGTCTCGGGCATGGTGAGGATGAGTTTGTAGCCCCTGGCGGCGGCGACGAAGGCCAGCGCGATGCCCGTGTTGCCGCTGGTGGGCTCGATGATGACGGTATCCTTTTTCAGCAGGCCTTTCTTCTCCGCGTCTTCGATCATGGCCATACCGATGCGGTCTTTCACGCTCCCGAGCGGGTTGAAAAACTCGCATTTGAGGGCCACGGTGGCACCGGCACCCTCGCTCACGCGGTTCAATTTCACCAGCGGCGTCCGGCCGACGGTCTGCACGATATTGTCGTAAAGTTTTCCCATGATGTTTTATCGGGTTCGAATCGGGACGGTCTGGATACGGGCTCGGGCTGGCGAAATCAACGCCGGAATTGCATGCTCACCGCAATCGCAGGATGTGTGCCGGGCGTTCATGAGGGTCGAGCATCACGTAATTGCGGCGCCCGTGCCACCCGAAGCGCTCGCCGGTAAGAAGATCTTCGACCGCGTAATCCGCCTCCCACGGCAGCCCGAAATCGCCGAGCGGAACATCGACCCACGCGGACTGCCTGTTGTGCGGGTCGAGGTTGACCGCAATCAGGAGCACGTTGCCGGCCGTGGCTTTGGCATAGAAAAGGATGTGGTCGTTGTCGGCATGAAGAAATCGCAGGTTCGCGAGGTGCTGCAGGGCCGGATTCTGGTTGCGGATCCGGTTAAGGCGCGTGATCAGGCTTTTGATGTTCCCGGGCGCGTTCCAATCACGCTGCTTGAACTGGTATTTCTCGCTGTCGAGATATTCCTCGCGTCCCGGCAGCGCCGCATTCTCGCAAAGCTCGAATCCGCTGTAGATGCCGTAAAGCGGCGACAGCGTTGCCGCGAGGACGGCGCGGATCATGAACGAAGCGCGCCCGCCATGCTGCAGGAAGAATGGAAGAATATCGGGTGTGTTGGTGAAAAGGTTGGGGCGGAAGTAATCGGCCGACCACGGCGCGGTCAGTTCGGAAAAATATTCCGTGAGTTCGTGCTTGGTGTTGCGCCAGGTGAAATAGGTGTAGCTCTGCGAAAAGCCGGCTTTGGCCAGAACGCGCATCATCTTCGGCTTGGTGAAAGCCTCGCTGAGAAAGATGAGGTCGGGATATTTCTTGCGCGTCTCGGTGATGAGCCACTCCCAGAACGCCAGCGGCTTGGTGTGCGGGTTGTCCACGCGGAACGTGCGCACCCCGCGCCCCGCCCACCAGAGGATCACGTCCCTCAACTCCTCCCAAAGCTCCCGCCACTTGGGGTTGTGGTAATCGAGCGGGTAAACGTCCTCGTATTTTTTCGGAGGGTTTTCCGCGTATTTGATCGTGCCGTCCGGACGGTGGAAAAACCATTCGGGATGATCGGCCACGTAAGGATGGTCGGGCGAACAGTTGAGTGCGAAGTCCAGGGCGATTTCCATCCCCCGCTTTTTTGCCTCCCCGACCAGCCACTCGAAATCCTCGAGGGTTCCGAGTTCGGGTGCGACGTCGCGGTGGCCCCCGCCATGCGGGCAGCCTTGGTGGCGGTTTCCGATGGCATAAGGAACACCGGGGTCACCGGGCCCGCAAACCAGCGAATTGTTGCGGCCTTTGCGCTTGGTCACGCCGACCGGGTGGATCGGCGGAAAATAGATCACGTCGAAGCCCATGGCTTTCGCGTCATCAAGGCGCGCCACGCACTCGCGAAAAGTCGAACCGCGGTCTCCGCGCCCGCCGGCGGAGCGGGGAAAAAACTCATACCACGCAGCGAAGAGCGCACGGCGACGCTCGCTCATGATTTTCGCGTGGGGGCGGAACTCGGTCGCCATGGCACGGTTCGGGAACTCCGCCATGAGCTTGGCTGTTTGCTGATCCGCCGCCAGCGCGGCCGCTTTTTGCCGGTCCGCCACAGCCAAGGCGCGGGCCGCCGCCCGAAGCGCGGCCGCTGCCGGACGCTTCCCCGCGCGCCGGGCACCCGCCTGCAGCAGATGAACTCCCTCCGCGATCTCGGACGACAGATCCTTCTGCCCGCCCGCGTGCTTGCGGGCGAACTCGTCACTCCATGAAGCATAGGCATCGGGCCATGCCTCGACGGTGAATTCGTAGTCGGAGATTTCCCCGGGAACGAAAACGCCGGCCCACACATCGTTGCCCTCGTGCGACATCGGGGACTCGTGCCATTTCCTCGCGCCGCTTTTGCGCCATTTGAGGAGGACGGAAATGACGTCGTGCCCATCCTTGTAAACATCCGCCGTGACGCGCACGGGTTCGCCGGCCATGCGCTTGACCGCGTAGCGTCCGCCGTCGAGCAGCGGCTGCACATTTTCGATGATGACCGTGTCCTTTTTCACGTGCCGTATTCTGCGGCCGCGCGACGCGCGACGGCAGCCAGTGGATACCAATCTGCTTCCGTTTCGCACAAGGACGCAAGACGTTCGGCAGCCGCGGGGATGTGGCCGAGAAAATGCGTGCGACCCTTCACCCGCCCGAGAAAACCGTAGGCTCCGAGCGCCTGCATCAACCGCTGACGCGCGCACGCGCGAAGCTCGTCCGCCCACGACGGATCCCCGGTCCGGCCCGCCAATCCCGCGTAAAATGCCGACATTTCTTCGCGCTCGGCTTCGGACATCGGCACGTAGGGATCGTAAATCAGCGAGGCCACGTCATAAGCGGCCAACCCCGCGCGCATTCCCTGGAAATCGATCAAGGCCACGCTGTCGCCGCGAAGCAGGATGTTCTGCGATTGGAAATCGCGGTGAAGCAGCACGCGCGGCAGCGAGGCCAACCGGACCGCCTGACCGGACAACGGGACCGCGGAACGCACGCCTTCGTCACCGCGCATGAAATACTCGAAAAAATAATCCTGCTCCCAGAGGTAAAGAGCCTCGTCGAAGGGCGCCTGCAAGATTCCCGCCGCCTGCGCCGCGGCAAGATCGGCCGCGTGAATACGCGAGGCTTGTTCCAGCGCGCGGCAATAAAGACCCCGGCGCTCGTCCCAAGCGGCCCCGCGCTTCGACCACAAATCCTCTTCCCCCTCATCCTCGAGGAGAAGGAAGCGCCGTCCCGCTTCATGGCCCAGAACCCGCGGCACATTCACGCCGCTGCGCAGAAGAAACCCGGCACACGCGGCATATGTTGCGTTTTCGATTTTTTCCGTTCCGTAGCAGACCGCCACAAGGCCGGCCGCCGCGCCGGCGCCGCGCCAGAATCGGCGGTCCGACCCGCCGCGGCGGATTTCCGTCCAGTCCCCGCCGGCGGACGCCGGACACACCCGCGCAGCCCAATCGAAAAGTTCTTTCATACCACGGTATTTTCCATTTCGCCCTCGGCAACCATGCCTTCGCGCACGACGGACGATACCACACTCGCGCCGTCGGCGACGCGGGCGCCGCGCCAGAGGATGGAATTCCCGACCCGTGCCCCCGCCCCGACAGCGCAATCCGCACCGACCCAGTTCCAACCGGACAAGCTCGCGTCGGGCGACACTTCCGCGCCCGGCATCCTCCACACCGGCCATCCTTCCGGGGCGCCGGCCGGCGGATCGAGCACCACAGTGCCCGCCGCAAGATCGCGGTGAATGCGCAGGTATTCCTCGACGGTGCCGATATCCCGCCAAACACCTTCGTCCAGAACGACGCCGCCGATCTTCCCGCCGGACCGGATGACATTGAGCCACACGGGCACGAAAGAAATCGCGGTCTTCGTCGGCACGCGCGCGAGCAGCGCCGGATCAACCACGCAAATTCCCGTGTAGAGGAAACGCGGCGCGGGCGATCCGAGTTCGCCGCGGATGTCTGTCACGCGGCCGGCCGCGTCATCGAAACCCACCTGCAACGGACCGCCGGATGAACGCAGCGCGAGTGTGCAGAGGTTGCCTGCCGATGCATGCACCGCCAGGAGCCTCGCGAGGTCGAGCCCGGCAAGTATGTCACCGTTGTGCACGAGCACGGGCCCCGGCAGCAGCAGATCCTCGACGTTCTTGAGCCCGCCCGCCGTTTCGAGCAAATCCGGCTCGTGGCGGAAGAAAACCTCCGCCTGCGCATAACGCGAGGCACGCGGATAGTCGGGAAAGAGGCGGACAAATTCCCCGGGCAACCGGTGCGTGTTGATAACGATGCGTTCGACACCGAGCGCGGCGATCCGCGCCAAGGCGAACTCGCAAAGCGGGACACCGCAGATGGGAACGAGCGGTTTGGGGATCTGATCGGTCAACGGCTGCAACCGCTGTCCCCATCCTGCACAAAGCAGAAAAGCGGTGCGCGGGTTCGCGCTCACAACGCACCGCCGCCCGCGGAGCCGAGCAGCAGACGCATCGGCAACATTCCCGAGGCGACAAAACCGTGCCTGCGGTAAAAGTCGAGCACGCGATCGTCCGCCCGGTCGGTCAGCAGCGTGATGCGGAGAAAATTTTTATCCCTCGCGAAGGCGATGGCGTGCTCGAGCAAACGACTCCCGTGCCCCTGCCCCCGGTGATCGGCATGCACCACGAGATCCTCAAGGAGCACGACGAAGCCGCCCTCCGCCGTGCTGATGGTGAAGAGCAGATTGATCATGCCGATGATGCGCATGTTGTTGCGCAGGACGAAAATTCTCCCGCGGTTCGGCTGCTCGAGGATGAGGCGAAGGCCGCGCAGCTGTTTGGCTTGATCGGGGCTGAATTCCGCCTCGCTGGTGAAAAGATCCGCCAACAAATCCGCCAGCAGCGGCAAATCATCGAGTGTGGCGGGTTCTATGCGCAAACCTGACATCGTTTGTTTGTAATGAAGGCATGCCCCCGCGTGCAAGGCGCCACGCGTCCGTCAGTCGCGCCCGAACTTGCGGTCCAGCTCACGCCAGGAAAATTGCAGCATCACCGGCCTTCCGTCGGGATCGCAATACGGCAGCTCGCAGGCGAGCAATTGCACCACCAGCGCGCGCTGCTCGCGCTCGTCGCGCACATCCCCGTCGCGGGCGCCCATCCGCGCCACGGCCCGCCGCACCGCCTCGTGCGGCATCGGTCCCCGCGGCCGCGACTCGCCGTGCAGGCACTCCGCGGCAAATTCCTCGAGCACACGGCGCGGGTCGCGCCCCGCAAGAAAATCGGGCAACGCCTCGACTTTCAGCGCCTGCGTTCCGAACGGCTCGATGAGAAACCCCGAGTCGCAAAGGATACGCGCATTGGAAGCCACGACCTCGTGCTCCCGGGGTCCGAGTTCGAGCACCACCGACGGCAAAAGGCGCTGCGAGGAAACCGGCACGCCTTGGGCGCCGCGTTGCAAACGCTCGAAAAGGATGCGCCGTCGCGCCGCCGCCATGTCGAGCAGGACCAGTCCTTCACCCCCCTCGAGCAACAGATAACGCAGCGACAACGCTCCGATGAGACGGAAGTTTTCCGAGCCCCCCCGCGCGGCGGCCTCGCCGCTTTGCCCCGCACCCGAAACCACCATTTCCGCGGAGCGCGCCTCGGGCGCCGAAGCAACCGGCAACGCGGGCTGGTGATGGGCGGCGGGCGCGGCGGCTGGAACGGACGGCGCCGGCGGTCGCGTCTCGATCCGCGCCATCACGTGAACTTTGGCCGGCTTCAACCACTCGGCCCGGGCGGCGCGCAGAGCCCCGCCGATGGCCGCGCTCACCGCATCACGCACGGCACCGCCCCGCCGGAACCGCACTTCGCGTTTCGCGGGGTGCACGTTGCAGTCCACCTCGCCGGGGTCGATGGCGAGATGAAGAACCACCGAGGGATGACGCCCCGGATCGAGCATCTGGTGAAAGGCTTCGCGCAAACCCGCGGCGAGAAAACCGCTCTCGACCGCGCGGCCGTTGACGAAAAAGAACTGGCGCGTCCTGTCGGCGCGCGTCGCACCCGGTCGTGAGACGAGACCCGTGACGCGGATCCCGTCCTGCTCGAATTCCGGAACATCGACCATGGCGGCCCGCTCTTCCGCCCCGAACAGGTCCTTCACGCGGACACCGAGATCTTCGGTCGCCGGCAAGCGGTGCGCATCGCGTCCGTCGCGCAGGTAGCGGATCGCCACCGAGGGAAAAGCGAGGGCCAGCGTCTCGATCGCGCGGTCGAGGTGCGCCGTCTCCGTCGCGGCACTGCGGAGAAATTTCCTGCGCGCCGGAACATTGAAAAAGAGCGACTTCACCTCGGTCGTGGTGCCCGCCGCGCATCCCGCATCGCGCACGAACGAAAGTTTTCCGCCGCGCACCGCCACCTCCGTCCCGCACTCGCTCTGCGCGGGCCGCGTGAGCAGGCGGAACTCGCTCACGCTGGCGATGCTCGGCAACGCCTCCCCGCGGAATCCCATCGTGCGCACGGCGGAGAGATCGGCCGCCGACGTGATTTTGCTCGTGGCATGGCGCTCGATCGCCATCAGCGCATCCTCGCGGTCCATGCCGGCGCCGTCGTCGGTCACGCGCACGAGCGCGGTTCCCGCGCCCCGCACTTCGACCTCGATCTGCCGCGCACCCGCGTCGAGGCTGTTCTCGAGGAGTTCCTTGAGCACCGAGGCGGGACGCTCCACGAC
>VEQL01000011.1 GCA_018883245.1 Chthoniobacterales bacterium | reverse complement strand
CCGCTGGACTGATCGCTGCTGTTGTCATGGCCGAGAAGCGAAAGATCACTCCTGCATAGTCCCGACCGGGCTCTTCGTTGGCCAACCGGAGCACACGCTCCGGTTTTTTTGTGCCGCGCGCATGCGGTTGGAATCAGCGATATTTGCATAGAGTTCCGGACCCTCCGATCGACGCATGGGAATTGTGCCAAATTTCTGCGGGTTGTCCGCGCGAGCCGACTGCCCAATTTTTGGAGGCATTTAAGAGGCAACCGATTTAATGTGGGGATATGTCTGTCAGCCCGACTGCAATCGCGTTTTTCCACTGCGGGAAAATACCGCGCTACCTTTACGCGGCCATGGAGAGCGCGCGTGTGTTCAATCCTGGCTCGCCTATCTTCCTGATTACGGATCGCGGAAGTGACGTTCCATCGCTTGGAGTAAAAGCCGTGTCTTTGCAGGACACGGCGCACCACGATTTGCCCCAGTTCCGCGGCATCTACAGGCACATTGCGTTCACTGCCGAAGACTACGAGCGTCGGTGCTTCGAGCGTTGGTTCCACATCGAGCAGCTAATCAAAGATCGAAATCTTTCCAGAATAGCTTATCTCGATAGCGATTGTCTCATATTCGCCGATGTGGATGAGCTCTTCCGGTGCATGCCCGAGAAGACCATGTGCGCCAGCCGTGACGGTGGGCCGGCCTGCACGCTGATACGCGGAACGCTGCAGCCGTTCCTTGATCTCATTCTGGAGAAGTTCAGCGACGACAATTATCTTCTGGGCAAAGAGCAATTGCGTCAGCAGGCGCGTGGCGCGGGAGCCATGGCAAACCTGACCGACATGGACTTGGTTGCGTTGTTCACAACAACGCATCAAGGTGGCCATGTATATCATAACAACCTCCCCACCGGACACATCGACCACTGTTTAAATGTTCCAGACGCCATGGAATTCCTCGATATCGCTCACCGGAACAGGAGACGGAAAAAGATTTTTTGGGCACAAGAAAAAGACAGGCTGCTCCCCTACTTTCGTGACGCCGAAACCGGAAACAGAGTTCCTGCGCTGGCTATCCACTTCCAGTCGGGGGCCAAGCGGCTAATCAGGCGCTTCAACCGTGTCGATGGCAGATGCCTGCTGCCTCTACCTCTTCGTTTAAACTTCTTTCGCTGGCTGCACGCAGGATGGGGATCCCAATACCTCTAAGGTCCGCCGCCGGTGGACACGTGCACGCGGCCGGGGAAATCATCGTTTCTGCAGCTGCTTGATCGAGGCCAACAGCAAATCAGAGGAGTCTATTCCTCTGATGCCCGTGTCGTTTTGCTCTCCTACGAAGGCCATGCAATCTTCACCTTGAAGAATCCACTCCGATAGGCCTTCAAAATCACGATACCAAGTCACGCTGGGCACTCCGGACATCCAGGCCACATGGTTACCACCCGAATCCCCGCCCAAGTGCAGCGAACTCATAGAGACGATGGCGGCGTATTCGAGTAAGTCAAGGTCGCCGCAGAATACCCTCCATGGTGCGAAATCCAACCGCCCCAATAGTTCGCTCATTCTGCTCCTCTCGCGTTCATTGCCCGCGCACGTAAGAATGATCCTTCTCTTGGTGGTCTGGTTGAGCGTGCTTAGAAAACCGGCCATCTGTTCAAAAGAAAGCTCACGGTAGTTGACCGTTGTGAAGGGGCTGACGTGAATCCAGCCTCCATCACCGCCGGCTTTTTCTAATGCCCGGCGTTTTGCGTCAGCTGGTATCTCAATTCGGACCTCCGGCTTCTCGCCGGGAAAACCGGCCTTCCTCAAACACTGCCAGCGCTGCGTGGAAATAAGCTCTGCTTTATAGGGATGCTCGACGATGTGCGTGAACATAGCGCTCCAGAAAGCCGGTCCCCCATCCTCGGGTCGGCGGCCGAGGCGCCAGCGTGCACCGCTCAACCCGGTGAGAATACTCGAACGGTCGGAACCGTTGAGATTGACGACCACGTCGAACTTCGCGGTTCGAAGTTGTCGGACACGACCAAAGTCTTGATACCATTTCGGTCCGCGTGGAAACCGGGGATAGCCCCAAATCCGGTCGATCCACGGGGCGACCTCCATGATTTTGGTCACATGTTCGGAGACCATGACGTGCAACTCGGCGTCCGGGTAGGATTGACGCAGGACCCAGAGAGCCGGGAGCAGGTGGATCGAGTCGCCAAGGAATCCCAAATCGAGGAGCATGACGCGCTTGGCGTCGCGTGTTGCCGCGTAGAAACCGGGCGTTTTGGTTAGCTTGTCCGACACCGACGATGGTTATACTTCACCGGTTGGAATGACGACGATGCCAAAGACCGATCATGATGGGGTGACCAAGCGGCAGGGCGCCGGGCTTTCGGCGCGTGCTCCCATGGCAGATGCGGCCGTGGTTGTTTCTACCTACAATCGACCGAAGGCGCTGAACCTTGTCTTGGAGGGGTTGTTCCATCAGAGCGTCCAACCTCGGCAGATTGTTGTCGGAGATGACGGTTCCACAGGGGAAACACGCGAGGTCATTGACAGTTGGCAAGCGCGGGGACTGCCCGTCGAGCACTGCTGGCATGAAGATCGCGGCTACCGCAAGTCAGTCATCATGAACGAGGCGGTGCGCAAAGTGACACAACCCCTCTGCATCTTCACCGACGGGGACTGTGTTCCGCTCGAAGGCTTTGTCCGCGACCATGTCCGCTATGCCGAACCCGGCTACATACTTGCCGGCCCGCGCATGCTGTCCAGTGAGGCACTTACGCACTCACTAGAGTCCGGTGATGAGTCCTGCCTTGGACGGAGCATCTTTTGGTGGCTTGGCCAAAGGGTGCGCGGAAATATCAATCGTTTGCTGCCCGTGGTCCATCTGCCCGATGGAGCGTGGCGGAAGTCATCGCCACGCAAATGGGAATGGGTGAGGGGATGCAATTTCTCGGTCGAGACCGAACACGTCTGGCGCGTCGGGGGCTTCGAAGAAAATCTGTTCGGTTGGGGGCCAGACGACTCCGATATCGCCGTCCGCATGATCAACTCGGGTGTGAAGGTGAAGAGCCTACGCTTTGCCGCCCCGGTTCTTCATCTGTGGCACAGGGAGGAGAGCCGCGTCACATTGGAACAAAATCTTTTCTACCTGCGGGCCGCATTGGCCGAGAAAAGGATGCGCGCCTCGGCCGGATTCTCCGACGAAGAGATCGCCGCCCGCGGAATCAACGCGTGCGTCCGCTGAACTCAGTGCGGAGGCTGCCCGCCGCGTTCGTGCTCATAGAGCCGGCTGTAGCGGACGAGGGTGCTGAAAGCGGTGGCTTTGGCGATGTAGTAGCCCGGGAATCCGTCCAAAAAACCCAGACGAAGGATGTAAGCGCGAAAGAATCGCCACCACGGTCGGAAGAGGCAATCCGCCCATGACCAGCGATGACCGGCTGCGAGCTGGCGCTCCAGAAAGTAATCGCTGAACACGCCGATCTTCGCAGTGTAGCTGTTGAGCGTCGGATGGGAGTAGTGATGGAGATCGCCTTTGAGACGCTTGGCGCGACCGTCCAGATCAATTTTGTCGTGCTCCGGCGATCCCGACCATTGGCCCTTGCCGCGGCGGAAAAGTCTCAAGCTCAAGTCAGGATACCAGTCTCCATGCGTGATCCATCTGCCGAGGAACCACACTTTGCGCGGGAAAACCGCGCCGTCGAATTGCCGGCAATCATTCGCGAAGAACTCAAAGATGTCCTCCCGCAACTGCTCCGAGACCTCTTCGTCCGCATCCAAGGCCAACACCCACTCACCCTGCGTTTGTGCCAAAGCAAAGCGCTTTTGGTCACGGTAGCCCTGCCAAGGATGCTCGATGATCCTGGCCCCAAAGCTCCGGGCCACTTCGGCTGTGTTGTCGTCACAGTCGTTGATCACGACCACCATTTCCTCCACCCATCCTGCGACACTTCCAAGACTGCGCGGCAAATTGCGCCCCTCGTTTCGCGCCGTCATGGACACGCTGATGGGAAGGCGATCCTTCATTCCCGCCGATGATCGGAAGGCGTGCCAAAAAGTCAATCGGCTGGGGCGTGGCCAGCGAGCAGGTGCCGATACAAATCCTCGTGTTCCACCGCAACGTCCGACCAGGTGCGCGAGACGGAAGGCCGGAAGGTCCGCCCGGCTAAGTCAGAGCAGGCGCTGGCCCAATCGCTGCTCGGAGCTTTGACCGACAGCACGCGCAATCCCTCGGATCGCAGGTGATCCGTTGCGCCGCATTGGTCGGAAAACACGACGGGGACGCCGCAGGTCAGTGCCTCGGACATGACCATGCCGAAGGGTTCATCCGTGGCGGGATGGACAAGAACATCGATCTGGGCGAAAAAGTCCTGCGGATTGGTGCGACCCAAAATTTCGGCGCCTTCGGGCAAGCTGCCGATAAGATTGCCCGGGAGTGACTCCGCCGGGCAGCCGGCGATTAGCATCGTCCATGATGGATCCTCTCGGCGAAGGATTCGGAAAATTTCCAATGCTTTGGGCAGCCCTTTGCGCTTCCAGTCGCGGCCCATGAAACCCAACACGCGGGCTTTGCGCGCGGGGTCTTTGGCGACCGGTTGTAGATAGGTGTAGGCGGGGGTGATGACGCGGGTGATTTTTTGTGCCAGATGAGGGTATTCGCGCAGGGCGATGTCCTGCACGCGTTTCGCGCAGGAGACGAGGGCCTTGAGATTGGGTCCGTGGAATTTTTGCTTTTCGATCGTGAGGTTTTTGCGCGCACTGTAGTCGAAGTGCTTCCAAGGCTTTAGGCGTAGACCGTAAGCCGTGCAGGGTCCGTGCTCGGTGGAAACATCCTGCTCGATGGTGTTTTCATGCGAATGGGTGATGTCGAAGCCGTGCTTCTTCGCCGGATCAGCGAAAAATTCCGTGACCGCATCGCGGAAGACGTAGCGGTCGCTCCATCCACGTTTGGCCGGTTTGGGCTGAAGCTGTATTATCTCAACGTTGCTGTTGGCCGCAGACGGCTCATCGACCGATCTGCAGAGAATGGAAACTTGGTGTCCTCGAAGTGCAAGCTCACGAGCTGTCTCGTAAACGTATCTCTCCATCCCTCCAACTGGTCCAAATGTCCGGACAACATACAGAATGCTGAGCATCGTAGATCCTATTTGCTTTAAAGCTTGGCCGAGGATTGGTTTTCCAAAAACCAGCGGTAGGCATCGGCGATACCTTCGTGCAGGGGGATTTTCGGTGACCAGCCGAGAGATTTGATTTTTCCGATATCGAGCAGTTTGCGCGGGGTGCCGTCGGGCTTGGAGGTGTCAAACTCGAGCGTGCCGTCGAATCCGAGCACGTCGCAAATAGTCTCTGCCAGTTCACGGATGGTGACATCTTCACCGCAGCCGACATTGACGAGGTCTGGCTGGTCGTAGCGGTCGAGAAGGAAGACACAGGCGTCGGCGAGGTCGTCGGTGTGAAGGAATTCGCGCCGCGGGTTGCCGCTGCCCCAAACGGTGATGCTTTTTGCGCCGGCGTCTTTGGCCTCGTGAACCTTGCGGATCAGCGCGGGAAGGACGTGCGAGTTGTGCAGGTCGTAGTTGTCGTGCGGTCCGTAGAGGTTTGTCGGCATGGCAGAGATGAAATTCTTTCCGTATTCGCGCGCGTAAGCCTGGCACAGTTTGATGCCGGCGATCTTGGCGATGGCGTAGGCGTCGTTGGTCGGTTCGAGCGGACCGGTGAGCAAGGCGTCCTCCGGGATGGGTTGCGGTGCGAGCTTCGGGTAGATGCAGGAACTTCCGAGGAACAGCAGCTTGCGGGTTCCGAAATCGGCCGCGGCCTCGATGAGGTTGTTCTGGATGGTGAGGTTATCGATGAGGAATTCCACCGGCTGCTCGTAGTTGGCGAGGATGCCCCCGACCTTGGCCGCGGCATCGACGACAACGGATGGTCTTTCATTCTCGAAAAATCCGCGCACCGCTGCGCGGTCGAGCAAGTCGAGTTCCGCCCGCGTGCGGACGATAACCTTGCGGAATCCGTCCCTTTGCAATTTGCGGCAGATGGCGCTGCCGACCATGCCGCGGTGTCCGGCCACAAATATTGTCTCGTCCTTGTGCAGTGTCATTGGCTACTTTCGCCACGCTATGGCAAAAGCCCCCGCGGCGGCAAGAAGCGGCCGTCTGCCAGTCCTCAAGACCTATAAACTTCACGTCGGGGGCGCATTCATCCGGTCGGAAAGCGGGAAGGTTGTTCCTGTTGTATCGACGGACGGCAAACACGTTCTCGCCCAAGTATGCCGCGCGTCGCGCAAGGATTTCCGCGATGCTGTGGTGGCAGCGCGCAAGGCTTTCGGGAAATGGAGCAACACGACTCCTTATCTTCGGGGGCAGATTTTGTATCGCGCCGCGGAGATGCTCGAGACGCGCGCGATCGAGATGGAACAGGAAATCGTCCGCAGCACCGGCGTCCGCCGCGCCGCTGGCCGGCGCGAGGTATGCGATGCGGTCGAGTTGCTGATCCATTATGCGGGATGGACGGACAAATTCACCGCGGTGTTCGGTTCGGTGAATCCGGTTTCTTCCCCGCATTTCAACTTCACTTATCCCGAGGGAACGGGCGTGGTTGTCCTTTTCTGTCCGGATCAACCGTCCTTCGTTGCTCTTGTCCATCTGGTTGCGGCGACCATCCTCACGGGCAACACGTGCATCGCGGTTTGTTCGCAGACGGCGCCGTTGCCTGCCCTGACCTTTGCCGAGATTTTAGCAACGAGCGATTTGCCCGGGGGGGTAGTGAACATTCTTTCCGGACAACGCGCCGAGCTTGCACCGATTGCCGCGTCGCATATGGATGTGAACGCGGTTGTCAGCGGGTGCGCGGATGCCGCTCTCGACAAAATTTTGCACGAAGGCACAGCAACCAACCTCAAGCGCTATGCGCGGCATGATCTGCCCGACGACGACTGGCGCGTTGCTGGCCGCCCGCAGTGGATCCTCGACACCGTCGAGTTCAAGACGGCGTGGCATCCTATCGGATGGTAATTGGATGACCGGGCCGATGCATATTCCGGCTCTCATCGAGAAAAAGCGCGATGGTGGCGTGCTGGACGCGCGGGAGATCGAGTCCTTGATTGGTGGTTATGTGCGTGGGGAAGTGCCGGATTACCAAATGGCGGCGTTTGCCATGGCGGTTTTTTTCCGGGGCATGAATTCGACGGAGACCACCGCGCTCACGTTGCAGATGCGCGATTCGGGAGATGTTTTCCGTTGGCCAGCCGGAACACCGCCCAAAGTGGACAAACACTCGACGGGAGGAGTGGGTGACAAAGTTTCGCTCATCCTCGCGCCCTTGTTGGCCTGCGAAGGCGTCTGGGTCCCGATGGTATCCGGTCGCGGCCTCGGCTTCACCGGCGGCACGTTGGACAAGCTCGAGAGCATCCCCGGTTGGCGCTTCAACCTCTCGTGGCCTGAAATGCTCGCCCAACTCGAGCGCGTGGGATGTTTTATCACCGGCCAGACGGCGAGCTTTTGTCCGGCGGACAAGAAACTTTACGCGCTGCGCGATGTCACGGGAACGGTGGCGTCGTTGCCCCTCATCGTGGCGAGCATCATGTCGAAAAAGCTCGCGGAGTCGCTCGACCGTCTGGTGCTTGACGTGAAATTCGGCCGCGGTGCGTTCATGAAAACGCGCGAGGATGCGCGACGCTTGGCTGACGCCATGGTGGCGGTCGGCCGCGAAGCCGGAGTCGATACGCATGCGATGCTCAATCCGATGGACGAGCCGCTTGGTTGCACCGCGGGCAACGCGCTCGAGGTGGCAGAGTGCGTCGATGTGCTCAGAGGCGGCGGTCCCGAAGATTTGATCGACTTGACGCTCGCGCTCGCCGCCAAGCTTGTGTCCGTGCCCATGGAGAAGCTTGCCGGACGCTTGAAAGACGGCAGCGCGTGGGAGAAGTTCGTGGCAATGATCCAGGCCCAAGGGGGTGATGCTGCGGCCCTGGGGAGAATGCGTGAAATCCACCGCGCGCCGGTGATCACCGATGTCATGGCCCCCGCGACGGGAAAACTCGCAAAGCTCGATGCTCTTGAAATCGGCCGCCTCTGCGTGGAACTCGGTGCCGGGAGGGCGAAGGCCGATGACTCGGTTGATTTCGCCGTCGGCGTGGAATGCCTGCGCAAGCAGGGCGCCGATGTTGTGTGCGGTGAGCGGCTTTTGCGCGTGCACAGTCGTCGGCCCGTCGATGCGCCATCCGTCGCGCGCCGGGTTCTCGCAATCGAGTGATGCCGTCTTTGCGCGCGACGCTGGTCAGGTCTGCGGCCGCTCGTCCTCCGGCATTTCCGAGAGCTGGAATTTCGGGACGGCTTGGCGGATGAAGTCGATGAGCATGTCGAGCGTTTGCGCGTCGGTTTTGGCGCCGGGCTTGAATCCTTCGAGGACTGGCGAGCTGACGATGACGTAGGCCCAGCGGTGCTGGAGTTTTTTCACGACCATGTCCCAGTTGGTTTTGGCCAAGCGCACCCAGTGGCGCGGTGTCGTGGTGTCTTTGCCGACAAACCAGTAGAGGAAGTAGCTTTTGAGAGTTTTGCGCTGACCAGGGGCCACTTCGATCGTCCGGACGAGGGTCAGTTTCATGACCTCGAGCACGCGTCCGGTAGGAAGCGTGACGGGAATCACATCACCGCTTTGTATCGTCCAGCCTTGCGCGGGAAGGCAGATCTCCGGACGGTGAATGCTGCGTTTTTCCCCGCCGCTTAGCACGATCTGTGCAGTGAGCGTGTCGCCCGAGAGATCCTGGTAAATTTTTTTCTCGAACAGGGTGTCCTTGGGCAACATGGCCAACTCGCTCGGAGAGACCGGTTCACTCGTTCCCCAGAATTCGCCGACAAGCGTTGGCAATTGCATGACCACCCCTGCCTCCGGAACAAGCTGGGGCGGAGAAGTTTTCCGGCACAACAATACTGTAACAGCCGCGAGGCCGATAAGCGTGGCCGTGCGCCACCAAGGAATGCATGACGAAGTCATGGCGCAGCCGGCTCCTTCGGTTTGGAAAGGCGCTGCAGGATCGCCCCCACGAGCAGCATGCCGCCGAGCGCGACGGCAAACACGAGAAAGCCCGAGGCCATGTGGAAAACCGTGGGTTCCTCGATCGAGCCGATTGCTTTCGCGGGTCCGAGCGTGATGGTTCCCAGCGTGAGCATGATGATGCGCGCGAAATTTCCGGCCACGGCCAGCGGGATGGAAGAAAGGAAGACGACCCATTTCTGCCACGGACGATCCATGGCGACATATCCATAAACCGCGCTGACCATCATAAGCGCAAAGAGCGACCGTATTCCGCTGCAAGGATCGGCGACATCGACCGCGAAACGTTGTCCGGCAACCAAGCCCGCGGCGAAATCCGGTGCGGAAACGATCGCCGTTCCGCTCTGCATGCACGAAAGACCGACAAGATTCAGGAATCCGACGCTGACCGCCGACATCAAGATTCGGAGCGGGAAGGCGAGCAGGTTGTCCATGAACGGGAGGGGAAACATGAACGCCAGAAAGGCTATCGGGAACGCAAGGGCTTTGAGCCATCGCCATCCGAGCATCCACAGCACGACCGCGCCGACGAATCCGATCAGTGCCGCATAGCCGATGTAAATATTGTCGGCAAGGTATCCGACCCAGTAGATGAAGAACGCGCCGCACAAGGCAAAAAGGCCCGACAGCGAGCCTTCCACCGGCAATGCAGCGAGCGACTTCCGCCGGTAATAGACCAGCCCTATGACAGCTAGCGGCACCAGCCAGCAATGCTCCCATTCGGGATCCTTCCAGACGAAGGACATGAATTCGAACATGTTCGCCCGCATCGCGCCGTATCCCGAGGCGTAGGGGAACCATGCAAAGAGGACACCAAATATGGCAACTGTCGCCACCGCTGCAAAAATATTCCCCGGAAGCAAGGAGATGCGTCCATTCGTGGCCGTAGGAAGCGGATTCATCGAGTGTCAGAAAGTTTCATACCCCACCTGCGGGAGCAAACGATTTCCAATCGGCGAGAAACGCCTCAAGAGCTTTCTCCCAGCGCCGCGGTCCTGGCGGCAGCAGCGAGGCCAGTTTGTCCACAGCGAGGCACGAATAGCGCGGGCGCTTCGACCATTCTGGCCCCAATTTTTCGTAAGGTATCTCTTCGATGGTTCGGCATGCGGGAGCAAGGCCGAAGGAACCCATGATTTCGAGGCAGGTGCGGGCAAATTCCTCCCATGACGTTTCGCCCGCGTTGACCACATTGAACAATCCTGTCGCCCCGGATTCGATCAAACGCCTCGTCCAGAGGGCGCCGTCAGCCGCGTAAAGGCACGAGCCTTTTTTTCCCGCTGCGGTCCGCAAAACCGGTTGCGAAGCGAGCAAGGACGGCATGCTGCTCATGAACGTCCTGCCGCCGACACCGTAAAGCCAGGATAGGCGAAGCACGAGGCTCCGCGGGCAGAGGAGGGGGATTTCCTTCTCCAGCGCGGCTTTCTGGTCGCCATAAACCGACAGCGGGTGCGGTGCATCCTCCTCGGTGAGCGGTTGGGCGCCATCGCCGGCGAAAATGTAATCCGAGCTGAACTGAACAAACAGGGCTCCCCGCGCTTCGCAGCGGCGGGCGATGTCGAGTGGTGCGTCGCGGTTGACCAGCCCCGTGCCGAGCGGATCGCGCTGGCAAGCGTCGAAATCACAAACAGCCGCTGCGTTGATCACCACGTCCCAGGGCCGGTCGAACAATGCGTCGAGGCGACGCGCGTCGGTGATGTCGGCCTCCTTGTGCGTCAGCGCGGCGAATTCGCAGGAGTGCCTGGAGAACTCTTCGACCAAATATCGACCGAGGAGACCGGCAGCGCCGAAGAGCAGGATTTTCATCGCGTGGGGACAAGTTTCTCCAGCTGCTGCAGGACATCGGCCACCGCAACGGCATCGACGCAGATGTAGCGGTCCATTCCGCAACGGTCGATGCACGGATGCAGCGGACAGACGCGGCGTTGAACCACACGCTCGCGGTTCTGCCAAGGTGCAAACCAGTCCGGCTCGCCCGAACCAAAGATTGTCACGACCGGTTTGCCCAGCGCGGCGGCGAGATGTGCGGGGAAGGAGTCGTGACAGAGAAGGACATCGGCTGACGCAACAGCCCCGATGAGCGCGGCGGTGTCAGGGGTCGAGACCCGGCGTATTTCCGCGGCTTCCACGGGATTGCATCCGGGCGGGACGATCTCCAGCAAATCGAAATTGGTGCGGACGGAGTCCGTGGCGAGAAGTTCTTTCCATCGTTCGGGGTGCCATTGCTTGCCGGGCAGGCGGGCATGCGGGTGGAACGCGAGGACCGGACGATTCCCCAACGGCGCTTGTTGCGCGTGTTTGGCCGGAAGCCAAGGAACCGAGTAATTGCACTCCAAGCCCATAGCCTCGCCGATTTGCTCCCAGCATCGGAGATGCGGTTGGCGCATGCTTTCACGTTCAAGGCCGTGCGTGAGCAGCGGGGTGCGGGGATGCGTGATACTCCGGAAGATCTCGATGGCTCGTCCGAGGATGCGCCGGCGTCGCCGCCAAGGCAGTTCGGCGGCGTAGTAGTTGCCCGGGGTCATGGGAAAGCCCGCGCGCGCTTTCGCTTTTGTTTCCGCCATCAAGATGGCGGCGCGTGCGTCGGCCCAAACACAAACAGCTGCGGCGAAATCCAGATCGCGCATGGAGCGACCTTGATTCCGCGCGGCAGTGATGGCCCCGAGAGGGGAACATGGTTGTCCGTCCGCCCACGGCGGCTCCCACGGATGAATGACAGGCGGAGTTTCCAGAAGCTCGTAAATACCGCGCGTGTCGGGTCGGCACAGGACGTGCACCTCGTATTTTTTTTGCGCACCACGCACGAAAGGGATGCTCAGGACCGCATCGCCCAGATGGTGCAATTCGACGATGAGGAGGCGCGGTTTCATCGGGCGAACCACCAGCGTTTCAACAGGTAGTAGTGACGACCCCAAGCAGCCATGGCGAATGCGTTCCACCATGGACCGGGACGCCAGCCGTCGCGTGTGAGCATCCGGGCGGTCTCGCGCCACATCGCGGGCAGGCTGCGGCTGGTCTTGGCGTCGGAATGCAAACGCGACACGGCGAGCGGCTCCGCAATGTAATGCCAACGCACACGCGTGCCCAAGCGCAGCCAGTATTCGTGGTCCATGCAGTAGTGAAGCGATGTGTCGAAGGTGCCGAATTTCTCGTAAACGCGACGGCGCCACCAGACCGCGGGCTGTCCGAGGGGATTGCGGGAGCGGAGCGCTCCCGGCGAGAACCCTGCAGCTGACTTGCGGCGTTTGCGTCCGGAATCTCCTTCGAGAAAGAAAAAGTCCGCATAAACGACATCGATGGCATCGTCGCCCGCGAACGTGTCCAGGACGCGTTTGGCGGCGGTCGGTTCGTAGAGGTCGTCTGCGCACAGATAAGCCAGCACATCGCCGGTCGCCATCGTCAGCCCTTTGTTGATGGCATCCGATTGCCCGCTGTCTTTTTCGGAAATCCATCGTATGTCCGTCGCCGCGCGCAACAGATCCACCGAACCGTCGGTCGATCCGCCATCGATGACGATGTGCTCGACCTCATGCGGTGCGGCCGTTGCCGTCGCGGTGCGCACGGAGGCAAGGCATTCCCCGAGGTAGCGGCCTTGGTTGAGCGACGGGGTGACGACGGAAAGTTTCATGTGTCAGTCCTGCCCCGAGATCCGTTCGAAGATCGTCTCGTAGCGTTCGAGCACAGCGTCCCAGCAAAACAGCTTGGCCCGTTCGAGGGCTCGGCGACCTGCGTCGGCACACTGTTCGGGATGATCTTTGGCCCACGCAAGCTTTGCCGCGAGGCTCTGCCGCGGGTCGGCGGGGCCGAATGGAATTCCCGCGTCGCCGATTACTTCGCGCGTCGCCGCGCAGTCGTGATAGATGATCGCTTTTCCCATCCCGAGTTGGTCGAGCAAAACAAGTCGGGTCGCCTCGATTGTCGCGGGCATGACGAAGGCGCGGGCGTTCTGGCTGAGTTCGATGTAGGAATCGGCGAAACGCAAACCGGTGAAAATGACGCGATCCGTGGCCAGCTTCCCGAGTTTGCGCCGGTAGGCATGCTCGTAGGGGTCGCTTCCAACAATCACGAGAGGCAGAGGATCCGGAACTTCGCGGTAGGCACGGAGGAGGAGTTCGGCTTCGTTCTCGGGGGTGAGCCGCGAGACGTAGAGAAAATATTCCCCGGCCTTCACATTCCACCGCTCCAGCTCTCCGCAGTGCACGGGCTTTTCGCGCATGGTCAGTCCGTATGACAAATGCTCCGGATGCACGCCGTAGTGTTTCTCGTATCGTTCGGCGGTGGTCGCGTTGTCGGCGATGATGGAATCGGAGAACTTCGCCGCCCATCGCTCGCTCTTTTTCAGCCATAAACGCGCGAAACCGCTCCATTTTTTCCGCCGGAAGTCGGCTCCATCCACGTTGACGATGACTTTCATGCCGCGTGCGCGGGCCAAGCGCGCAAGGATCGCGTTGCCGACACCGCAGAGATAAATGATGTCATAGCGGCGGCGCACGGCATCGATCATCGAAAGTGTGGTATGCACGATGGTGTCGAGGCTCTTGGTCGGGATGGTGGGCAGGCCGATGATGCGCATACCTTCCCATACCGGCTGGGGGTTGCCGAAGTTCGGAAGGCGGTTGTAGACGGTGACCGGATGCCCTTTGGACGCGAGGCGTTTGCCGAGTTCCTCCACCACGACCTCGAAGCCGGAGTAGCGCGCCGGCACACCGCGCGAGCCGAGGAACGCGATGCTGGGGAGACGCCCGGATTCGCGGTCTTTTTCCGGTGTTCCGAGCAGCGCATCGCGCAGGCTGTAGTAAATAAACAGTGTATTGAAGCGTGCATAACGGCGCCACAAGCGCCTTGGTTCCTGCCACAGGCGGTAAGCCCAAGTGATGCCAAGCCGCTGCACCCACGCGGGTGCGAATGTGCGTTGCCCGGCAAGCAGCACGAATGCGTCGCCCACCGCAAAGAAAACCCCCCGCGCGTGCCGCCCGAGGTTCGCATCGATCCAGCGCTCCTGTCTCTCCCCGCCGAGTGCCACCCACACGAAGTCCGGCTTGGCCGCGGCGATCTGCGCCGCGAAGGAGATTTCATCATCCTCGGTCCAGTCGCGGAATGGCGGCGACAGCGTGCCGGCGACTTGCAGTCCGGGCTGCACATCGCGCAGGTGCGCGACCAGTGCATCGAGCGTATCCGGTGTTCCGCCGAAAAAAAAGTGCCGCCACGGGCGAGGTGTGGCGCGAACCATTTGCTCCATGAAATACGGCCCGTAAACGCGGTCCTTCAGCCCGGCTCCCTGCGCGTTGAGAGCCCAGCGCAGCGGCATGCCGTCGGGCAGCACGAGATCGAACCGTCTCATCACCCCGGCGAATCCGGGTTTTTGGCGCGCGAGCGAAATGATGTGCGTGTTGCTCGCGGCGACCGAAGCCGGACGGTTTTCGCCGGCCAGCCGCTTGCACTCCTCTACGGCCGAGGCGTAATCGACCACCGCCACGGGCGTGCCGAGAATCGGGATCTTGCGCGGGGAACTGCTCATTCTTTGCCCGCCAACCTACTGGGGCGACGGGCCGCCCGCAATCGCGGGGCGGGAAACCGCTCGCCCGCGAAGGGGCCTTGCCCGTATTCTCCCTGCCTATGGCCCTGACCGAAAAAATCGACTCCGATATCAAGCACGCCATGAAAGCGAAAGATTCCGTCCGGCTCGGGGCCCTGCGGATGCTGAAGTCGTCGCTAAAATACGCCGTCATCGAAAAAGGTTCCGGCACGGAAGCCGCCTTGGATGACGCGGACGTTGTTTCCGTCATCCGCAAGCGGATCAAGCAATGCCAGGATGCCGTGGACGGTTTCGTGAAAGGCGGCCGCGCCGAACAAGCGGAAAAGGAAAAGGCCGAGATCACTCTCCTCGAGAGCTACCTTCCTTCCGCGCTTTCCGCCGACGAGTTGGCGGCGCTTGTGCGCGCGGCGATTGTCGAGACGGGCGCAACCGGCAAAGCGCAGATGGGTGCGGTGATGAAGGCCGTGATGACGAAGGCGGCCGGCCGTGCCGATGGCAAATCCGTCAACGCGGAGGTTCAAAAGCAACTTGGCTAAGCCGCGCACATCGAAGAAGGAGAGTATTTGGGCCGTCATCGTTGCCGGCGGTGCCAGCCGTCGCATGGGTTTCGACAAACTCACCGCCGACCTCGGGGGCAAACCCGTGCTTGCGTGGAGCATCGAAACTTTTGGGGAGTGCCGGGCGATCGACGCCATCGTTCTGGTTTGCGCCGCCAACACGCGCCAGCACTTCGAGGAGATCGCTCGGGCAGCCGCGCCGCAAAAGCTGCGCGCCGTGGTCGAGGGAGGTGCGCACCGTCATCTTTCCGTGGCCGAAGGTCTGGATCACGTCCCGCCGGACGCGGCCATGATTGCCGTGCATGACGCGGCCCGTCCGCTTGTCAGCCTCGGCGTGATCGAGCGCTGCCTTGAATCCGCCCGCAACACGGGCGCCGCGGCCTGCGCGCAACCGGTCACCGACACGCTCAAGCGCATCAACGACGAGGGGTTGGTTGTCGAAACCGTGGATCGCGCCCATCTTTGGTCCGTGCAGACTCCGCAGGTTTTCCGAGCAGAACTTTTACGCCACGCCTATGCCGAGGTGGTGGCGGCGGGAACGGTGGTGACCGACGAAACTTCGGCCGTGCAGGCTGCGGGGGCGCCGGTGGCGCTGGTCGAGTCTCACGAATGGAACGGCAAAATCACGTTTCCCGACGATCTTGAACTCGCCCGCGCGATCGTGCGCGGACGCCGGCCCCCCCGTTGACACTCGTGTTTTGGCGATTCTTCATCGTCGGCCTCGTTTGTTTTTTTCTCGGCACGGGCGCGGCGATGTTATTCGCGCCGATGCAGCAAAGGGGAGGCCCGCAAGAAATGCCGTCGTGCCCGTTCCTCGACGGCAGGAATTTTTCGGCGATGCGTCCCGAGGTGATCGCGGCGGCGGGTTCCTACGAGGCGATCCGCGAGACGTTGGCCCGCGCTTCGCTCGATGGCGTGGCGGCGCAGGCGGAGGTCATCGCGCGGGCTTTCGAAACCGGCGATCCGCAGATTGCAGCCTGTGCCAAGAAAGTCGCAGGGGCTCCCGACATTGAATCCGCCCGGCGGGCTTTTCTCCGACTGCACCGCCTGATGGCGAAGCACGCACAGCTTGAGCCGCAGGAGTAAGAACGATCAGTAGCTGTGCGGGGTGAGTTTCACCTTGCCCCGGAAAATGTAGTAAACGCTCGCGGTGTAAGCGAGGACGACGGGAACGCCGATCACGGCGATGACGAGCATGATCGTATGGGTCTTGGGCGTCGAAGCGGCGTTGTAGATCGTAAGGCTGTTTTGCGGATCGGGCATGGAGAGCACCATGTCCGGATAAACGGTCAGTCCGAACAGGGCCATGAGCAGGGCCATCGCGGCGCACGAGGAAAGGAACGCCCGGAATTCGTTGCCATTGCGATTTTCGCGCGGGATGTTCATCACCGCGAGCACGTTGAGGGCGAAGACGGCGAGCAACCACGGGCGGTCGCGCAGTTTCTCCAGCAGATGCGGCGCGTAAAACAGCGTGGCGATGTTCAGGGCGATATAAAAAAACAGGAACACGGCAATCGTGCGCCCGACCCATGTGCGCACGCGCGCCTGCAAGTTCCCCTCGGTTTTCATAACGAGGTAGATCGACCCGTGCATGGCAAAGAGCGCGACCGTGGTGAGCCCGAGCAGCAGCGCGTAGGGATTCAGAAGATGGAAAAATCCGCCGGTGTAATTGCCTCGCGCGTCGAGCGGGATGCCCTGGAGGATGTTGCCCATGGCCACGCCGATGAGAAGGCCGGAGACGATGCTGCCGAGGGAAAAGCCCGTATCCCACATGGTGCGCCACCAGTGCCATTGCTCTTTGCTGCGGAACTCGATGGCCACCGCCCGGAAAATGAGAGCGGCCAGCAGGGCCATGAACGCGAGGTAAAACCCGGAGAAAACCGTGGCATAGACCCCGGGGAAGGCGGCGAAGAGCGCACCGCCGCCGGTGACAAGCCACACCTCGTTGCCGTCCCACACGGGCCCGATGGCGTTGAGGAAGATGCGACGGTCTTCGTCTTTTTTGACAAAGAGGTGCAAAGCGCCGACGCCGAGATCGAAGCCGTCGAGCATGGCGTAGCCCGTGAAGAGGACGCCGACCAAAATGAACCAGATGGTGTTGAGGTCCATGGTGCGATCAGCCGGCCGCGCTGGCCTGCCCTTTGCGCCGTTCCATCAGCGCAATCCAGCTCTCCGGCATCGTTTCACTGTCCTCCTCGTTGTCCGGACCCCGTTGGATCTTGCGCGCAAGCAGGTAAAGGAAAACGGCAAAGAGCAGCGCGTAGATCAGGCTGAACATGATGAGCGATGCCAGCACGTGGTTGGCCGCGACCACCTCCGACAACCCCTGCGATGTGCGCATGAGCCCGTAAACGATCCACGGCTGGCGCCCCATCTCGGCGGTAAACCATCCGGCCTGGTTGGCGACCTGCGGTCCGAGCACCGAAAGCACGAGGATGCAATAATACGCGCGGACAAGAGGGTTGGCTGTTTCGAAGAGCCATCCGCGCCACCACAGAAATATCCCGAGCCATGCGACGCCGATGAGAGCCATGCCGATGGCGATCATGATGTGGTAAAATTGGAACACGGGTTGCACGGGCGGCCACTCCTGCGCGGGGAAAGCATCGAGGCCCTTGACCACGGTTTCCGTCGATCCGCCGACCAGATAGCTGAGCATCCCGGGGATTTTCAGTCCGATAACCTCTTGGCTGTCCGTATTCACCCAGCCGGCGACAGACATCGGAGCGTCGGTTTGGGTTTTGAAAATTCCTTCCATCGCTGCCAGCTTGGCGGGCTGGTTTCTCGTCACGCCATCGGCGGACTTTGCGCCGGTAGCCAGTTGAAGCAGCGACGCGACGGCCGCGACGCACAGTCCGATTTTCAGCGATGAGGCCGCGAATTCTTTGTGGCGTCCGCGAAGCAGATAAAACGCGCTGATCCCGACCACGAGGAACGCGCCGGTCTGCCAGGCGCCGACAAGGACGTGCGAAAGTCGGTCCATCGACGAAGGATTGAAAACCATGGCCCAGAAATCGTGGATGACGGCGCGCGAGTGGAGGATTTGGTCGGCGGTCGGCACGAAGCCCGGCGGCATGATCTCGCCGTTGTATTCGATGGAAAACCCGGCCGGTGTTTGCATCCAAGAGTTGGCGACGACGATCCACACCGCGCTGAAGTGCGCGCCGAGGCAGACCATGAGGGTGGAGAAAAAATGAAGTTTGGGCCCGACCTTGTTCCATCCGAAAAGCAGGATGGCCAGGAATCCGGACTCGAGGAAAAACGCGAAGATGCCCTCGGCGGCGAGGGCGCTGCCGAAGACGTCGCCCACGAAGCGCGAATAAGCGGCCCAGTTCGTCCCGAATTCGAATTCCATCACGATGCCGGAGGCCACACCGATGGCGAAGGTGAGGCCGAAGATGCGGGTCCAATAGCGGGCCATGTTGTGGTAGCGCACGTGGCCGGTTTTCAGCCACATGGCCTCCATGATGACCAAGATCACGCCGAGACCGATGCTCAGCGGCGGGTAGAGGTAATGAAACGCGACGGTGAACGCGAACTGGATCCGCGAGAGTATTTCAACGTCCATCGTCCGGGAGACTACAGCGGCGGGGACGCGAGCCGAGAAATAACTTCACTCGGCCGGAACCAGCCGCACGACTTTGCCCGGCTCGTCGTAAACGACGTAGAGAAATCCGTCGTCGAACACTCGGACATCGCGGATGCGTCCCGTATCTTTGAGCAGAATTTCCTGTGCGGCAACGATCGCTCCGGAGAGTTCGATGCGCACGAGCCGCTGTCCGGCGAGCCCGCCGGCAAAGAGGTTGCCCTGCCAGCGTGGAAATTTGTCCCCGCGGTAGAGCGCGAGCCCCGATGCGGCGATGACCGGGGTCCACTGCGCCACGGGATCCTCCATGCCGGGAAGGCTGGTTTTGTCGGTGATGGTCGTTCCGCTGTAGTTGATACCGAAGGTCGCGACCGGCCACCCGTAGTTGGCGCCTTTGCGGATGATGTTCAGCTCGTCGCCGCCCCTCGGTCCGTGTTCGGTTTCCCAAAGTCTTGCCGAAGCGGTGTCATAGACCAGCCCCTGCGGATTGCGCACTCCGTAGGCCCAGATGGAAGGCATCGCGCCCGGCGTGGCGACGAACGGGTTGTCCGGCGGCACCGCGCCATCGTCGCGAAGCCGGTGAATTTTTCCCGTCACGCTCGAAAGGCTCTGCGCGAGGTTCCGCGGATTGGTGGGTCCGCCGCGGTCGCCGATGGAAAAGAAAAAGTTGCCGCGTCCGTCGAACGCGATGCGCGATCCGAAATGGACCACGGCTTCGGTGGCCTGATCCGCGGGCGGTTCGAAGATGGTTTCCAAGTCCGCGAGTTTGCCGCCGTCCAGTTTCGCCCGGACAACCGAAGTGAGCGCGCCTTTGCCGGTCGGTTTGGAAAAAGTCAGATAGATCCATCCGTTCTCCGCGTAGTCCGGATGCAATTCCACATCGAGCAGTCCCCCCTGGCCGCGGGCGAAGACGGGTGGAACGCCCGCGATGTTTTGCGGCGGCGCCCCGGCTCTGTCGATCAGAAGCAGATTGCCTTGGCGCTCGGTGACGAGGAAGCGTCCGTCGGGCAGTTTTTCGACAGCCCACGGATGGTCGAGATTTTCGGCGACCGGCTCGACGCGGAAGCGGTGGGCTTCGGAGGTGACGGTTTCGCCCGGCGACGCGTGGCAGAAAACAAGGAGACTGCAGAGGACGGGGATGCCGCTCTTCATGGTGTATTGGTGTGCACAAGTTCAGCCGTCCCGTCGAAGCGAAAAACCGCACGGCGATCGCCCAGAGGCGGATCGGGCGGTGCGTTGGCTTTCCATGGCGCCGCGGCCACTTGGGGCTGTTTGCGGTCGGCCGTGCTCATCATCCACAAGGCCGCCGGCCCGACAACCGCGGCAAGGGGCATGTTTTCCACCGGCGGTTGCCCCGCGGTCGCAACGCGTCCGAAAGGCGAAATAACTGCGCCGCTGCCGTTTGTGACCGATGAGTTCATAACCCACACGCGCATCTGCGAACGGTCCGAGGGTTGCGCCACGCGGACATAAGCGCGGGGCAGCAGGGATTCGACGATGAACTTCCCCTCGTTCGTCCGGATCCCGAGGTAAGCGGCGCACTCGGTGACAATGCGCCCGCCGCGTCCGTGCTCGTATTCCAACACTTGCCCGGGGAAAAGGGGCGGGAGCAGACCGCCGTGGTCGGAGGCGTAATGCAGCACCGCCGCGCCCATGGCTCGCGTTTTGGCCAGTGCGTCGGCCCGGTCGCCGCGGTGCATCATGGTGCCGAACACCGCCGCAGCGAGCGCGGCGAGAAGGGCGAGAATGGCGATGGCGACCAGCAGCTCGCTCAGGGAGAAAGCGTGATTGCGCCGTCGGCGGTCTTGTCTGGCGCAAGGCCGCATGAACAAAAGGCCCGTCCTGGAGGACGGGCCTTTTCCGGATAAAAATCCGAACCTGATCAAGCAGGCGTTGTTCCGCCTCCCTTGGCTGCGCATTCCGCGCAGGCTCCGTAAAGGGTGAGCGAGTGGCGTTTGACCACAAATCCCTGCGGAGCAATCTGATCGATGCCGGAGGCGCAGGCCTCGACCTCGAACACGCGCTGGCATGCGTCGCAGAGGAAGTGGTGGTGGTGTTGAGGGTGCTTGCGCTCGTAGTGGGGCGGTGCACCCGGAATCTCCACGATCTCCACTTCCCCCATGTCCATGAGGATGCGCAGAGCGCGGTAAACGGTTGCGATGCCCAACCCGGGCGACAGGCCGCGTGCAACCGTCCAGATGTCAGCAGGCGTCATGGGACGGCCAGCATCCTCCAGCGTTTTCTGCACGGCGGATCGTTGTCTTGTAGCGTAGTTCACTTTTGTTGTTTCTTGTTGGATTATGTCTATGACACGAATGTCACATCCAAACAATTCCCACAGACCATTTTAATTTGCAAATTAATTTTACCTTCCGGCGCCAAGCCCAAGGACAAAGCAAATAACGTAAACGCCATTCCTATTGACTCTGGGCTCCGACAATTTGGCGCTGCGCAAGATCAGCGATGCTGGCGCGGCCCGACTAGGAATCGTTCCTTAACACACGGAAGACGCCGTTCTTGTCCCGGTAGAATCCGCGCAATTCGGGCTCTTCGCCGGTCAACGTTTTCATTGCGCGTTCCAGCCAACTGATATTCGCCTGTTTCTTGTCGGCACGCAGGCTGCCGTCCGGATTGTTGACCTCCTCGAATGGTCGCGTGATGGCCGCGTAGGCTTGATCCGGCAACCGCGCATGCTCCAGCAAATCGGGGCGATAGACGACAAACCAAGTGCCTCCGTAGCCGTCCGGATCGCGGGGCCGGATGAGGCGGAAAGCGAGTTTGCCGGCTCGAGCGTCCTGCCGCTTCGGGCTCAAACTGTAGAGCGCGCGTATCTGGTCTTTGCCGTCGAGATGGCCGGCGATGAATTCCCGGAAAATCCGCAGCGTCTTGCCGTTGAGCGGGCGGTCGCCGTAAATGCCCAACTCCACGGCGACCGGGCTGTCGGGGCGCCCGTAAACATTAAGCTCCCACTCGTGGTTCACCTTGAAGGAGAGGTAAGGGATGTTGCGCAACAGGCCGTTGTCGATGGCGGTCGGCGGAATCTGCTCGAAGGCCTGCACCGAGTCGTAGGTGCGCATGTCGTGCACGATCGAGCGCCACGAAGGCAGACCGTTCTTCTCGACGATGTCCTGAAAGATCGCCTCGCCGTTGGGCGCGTCGTCGATACGGCGGATGTATTCCTTGGGAAGCCGCGCTTCGCCTTTGTCGGTCTCCAGCACGACCATGTCGCGCGTGTTCTGCAGGATCAGGCCGTGCAACTCCGTGCCGTCGTTGAGTTCCACCGAATCGGGGGCTTGTTCGGATCGCAGCGCGGCGCCCGCAACGGTCGGCAGCAAGCACCCGATGGCGACAAGGACGCGAATTGCCAACATTTGGCGAAGATACTAACGTGCAAAATCCGATGCAAGCAGCCCGACTTCTTCTCGCCACCGCGCTGGTTGCTCTCGCCGGTTGCGTCACGCCGCCGGGTCAATACCGGAAGCCCGCGGATGCGGTGGTGTTGAAGCCTTTGCCGAAGGAAAAATTCTGGTGGGGCACATCGACCGCCAGTTTCCAGAACGAGGATCGCGGCATGGCGGCGGACGATCCGATGAACTTCCGCACCGACTGGGACGTCTTTGCCGGGGAGGGCAAAGCGCCGGCGCGCGGCGACAAAGCAGTGTCTTCATGGTCGAGGTTCGATCTCGACCTCAAAGCGCTGAAGCAGCTCGGGGTGTCGCATTTCCGTTTCGGCGTCGAGTGGGCGCGCGTGGAACCCAAGCCCGGCGTGATCAACGGGCAGGCCTTGGCCCGTTACGTGGGAATGGCGCGCCAGCTGCGCGCCGCGGGCATCGAGCCCGTCGTCAATCTCTGGCACTTCACGTTTCCCGATTGGCTTTACGACGGTCACGACAAGAGCCGTGCGAACTTTCTCCACCCTGATGCGCAGGAAGCCTGGCGTGCGCACGTGACCCGCGTGGTCCGCGCCATGAAGCCTTACGTGCGCATCTACGTTCCGCAGAACGAGCCCAACGGTGCGCTCAATCTGGGTTACATCGCCGGACACTGGCCGCCGGGGCTCCTGCTTCATCCCTTCGCTTACAAGCGCGCCATGCGCGCCTCTGCCGAAATGTTCCGCGATGCGGCGGCGATCATCCGCCGCGAACGCCCGGATGCCCTTGTCATGGGGATTTATTCCCTTCCGGACTGGCGACGGAGCTTCTTCGGCGATCCGACCGCGGTGGTTTACAATGTCGTGCAGCGCCAGAATTTCGACCATCTCGACAAGGTGGCCGACACCATGGACATCATCGGCGTGAACTACTACTACGCGCAGGATGCCAATATTATGCGCTTCCTCAACCGCGGCCACGGCGAAATGTCATCCAACTACACGCAGATGGGTTGGGAGATCGTGCCGGAGGGGCTCTACAACGTTCTCACCGCGGTGAACAAGCGCTACGGCAAACCCATCGTCATTTCGGAAAACGGCCTCGGCACGCAGAGCGAGCAGAAACGCATCCGCTACCTGCGCGAACATATCGCACAGATGCGGCGCGCGATGGCCGACGGCGTCGATGTGCGCGGCTATTTCCCTTGGACCCTCGTGGACAACTACGAGTGGAAAGAGGGCTGGCACGGCCAGTTCGGTCTATTCTCCTACGACAAGGAAACCAACGTCCGCAATCTCGAGCCGGCCGGCAAATGGTTTTCTGCCTACATCAAAGCGCGCCCCAACCCTTGAGCGTTCCCCGCACGCGGTGCGCAGCGGCCTGAACGACCAACGCAACATTTGCTTGATGCGTGGAGAAACTTTGACATCATATGATAACGCATTCTGCATTTGCTAATCATATGAAGATCAAATTGGCGGCTTGGTTGGGTTTGGCGGTGGCTGCGGTCACGTTTGCGCCGGGACTTCGGGGCGCGGAGCCGCTGCGCGTGGTCACGACGTTCTATCCTGTTTACGTGGCCACCTTGAATGTCGCCGCGGGGGTGGACGGCGTGACCGTGGAAAATTTGGCCAGCCCGCATGTCGGCTGTTTGCACGACTACCAACTCACGGCCGGCGATGTGCGCAAACTTTCGGAGGCGGATCTTTTGCTGGCCAATGGTGCGGGCATGGAATCCTTCCTCGGGAAAATTGCGCGGCAGTCGCCGGGGCTGCGCATTGTCGAGGTCAGCGAAGGAATTCCGCTGACGGATGGCAACGCGCATGTGTGGGTCAGCTTCGACGGGGCGAGGCGGCAAGCGGCCAACATTGCCGCGGCATTGTCCTCGGCCGCTCCGGAAAAATCGGCGGCGTTCCGTGCAAATGCGGACAGCTACAAGGCGCGGCTCGGCCGCTTGGAAGAAAAAATGCGCGCGGCTCTTGCCCCATTTGCCGGCACGCCGATTGTCACGTTTCACGAGGCGTTCCCTTATTTCGCGCGTGATTTCAAATTGGAGATTGCCGGCGTGGTGGAGCCCGAGCCGGGGACCGAGCCGAGTGCGCGCGAACTTGCCGATATGGTCGATCTTGTGCGCACGCGGCGCGTGAAAGCGCTTTTCACCGAGCCTCAATTTTCCGGCAAGTGCGCGCAGATCATCGCGTCGGAAACGGGGTCCAAAGTTTATGAGTTGGATCCCGTGGTGACCGGTCCCTCCGATCCCGGTGCCGCGAAAGACGCATGGCTGGCCGCGATGGAAAAAAATCTCGCCGTTCTGCAGGAGGCCTTGCGCTGATACGATTGCCGCCGATGGAACTCCCGTCCGACAACGCACCCGCGCACCACGGCATCGCCCCCCACCGCTGCGGGGAATGCTGCACGACGCTCCGTGACGTCGGCGTGCGCTACCACGGTGTCCCCGTGTTGGAGCATGTCGATCTGCACCTTCATTGCGGCGAACTCACGGCGGTCATCGGCGAAAACGGCGCGGGCAAGACCACCCTCGTGCGCTGCCTCTTGGGCGAGATGCCGCACTCGGGCGAAGTGCATTTCATGGACGCAGCGCACCGCCGCAAAGACAGCCCGTTGATCGGCTACGTTCCGCAGCATGCGTCGTTCGACCGCGATGCGCCGGTGAGTGTGCTCGACCTTTTTGCCGCCTCGCTTTCCAAGCGCCCTGCATGCCTCGGTGTTCCCCGGGCGGTGGTCGGCCAGGCTCGCGAGGGGTTGGCGCGCACCGGCGCCGAGCACTTGCTGCGTCGCCAACTGGGGACGCTGTCCGGCGGCGAATTGCAGCGTGTGCTCCTCGGGTTGGCGCTCACGCCGGTGCCGAATATTCTCGTGCTGGATGAGCCGATGTCCGGCGTGGACCACAGCGGTCGCGAGAAATTCTACGAGCTGATTTCGAAGCTGCGCCGCGAATACGATCTGGCCGTTCTCCTCGTTTCGCACGACTTGGCCACGCTCGCCCGATTTGCCGACCGCATGGTCTTTCTCGACCGGCGCATCGTCTGCGAGGGCACGCCGTCCGAAGTATTGCACGATCCCCGCGTGCGCGAGGCCTTCAGTCTGGAGTCTTTGTCATGACCGGTGCTTGGCTCGAGTTCTGGCACCGTTCGGTGTCGCAGCTTCCCTTCGAGTGGGCGCAATACTCGTTCATGCGCCTCGCGCTGCTCGCGGTGCTCGTCATCGCCCCGCTGCTCGGCGGTCTGGGCACGGTGGTGGTGGCCAACCGTTTGGCGTTTTTTTCCGAGGCGATCGGCCATGCGGCCTTCACCGGCATCGCCATCGGCGTGCTCCTCGGACTCGGCAACCCGCTGTGGTCGATGGTCGGATTTGCCTTGATCCTGACCCTTGCCATCGCGTGGGTGCGGCAACGCGGAGGATTGTCGTCCGACACCGCGATCGGGCTGGTCATGGCTTTCACGGTTTCGCTTGGCATCGTCATTTTGTCCAAAGGCGGCGACTTTGCGCGTTACACGAATTTTCTCATCGGCGACATGCTCGGTGTCACGCCGTCCGACATTGCTGTGCTCGGTGTTCTCGCCGTTGCGGTGCTCGTTCTCTTTTTCGCTTTTTTCAACCGTCTTCTGCTTGCCAGCGTGAGCCCGGCTTTGGCCCGCAGTCGCGCGCGTCATCCGGGCGCAGCGCAGCTTGCTTTCGCCTGCATGCTCGCCGTGGTGGTGACGTTCAGTCTCCCTTGGATCGGTATTCTCGTGATCAACGCACTGTTGCTCCTGCCGGCCGCCGCCGCGCGCAATCTCGGGCGCAGCACAGCCCAATTCTTCGGATGGGCGGTGGTCATCGCCATCATCTCCGGAGTCGCGGGATTGGTCGTCTCGTTTTACGCCTCGACCGCGACCGGCGCGACCATCGTGCTCGTGTCCATGGCTGTCTATGCAGCCACGCTTTTTGTGCCGGGCCGCGCGTCGTCGTGAAACCGCGCGTCGTTGCTTTGCACGGCTTTCTCGGCCGGGGAAGAGATTGGGATGCCGTGCGCGCTGCGTCATCTGCGGACCTCGAATGGATTTGTCCCGATTTGTTCGCGCCCGGTGCGCCGGCGATCGGCGAGGCGCCCGCGTTTGAGGCAAAGGCGTGGCTTGCGGGCTATTCGTTCGGGGGAAGGCTCGCCCTGCGGTGGCTGATGTGCGAGCCGCAGCGTTGGCACGGCGCGCTGCTGCTTTCGGTCAATCCGGGAAATTTCCAGACGGACGAGGAGCGTGAAGAGCGCAGAAAATCGGATGACGCTTGGGCGGCTGCGTTCCGGAGCGAATCGTGGGAAAAACTCATGGCACGCTGGAATGCGCAGCAAGTTTTTGATGGAAGCGGCGTCCTGCCACGCCAAGAAAGGGATTTCGACCGTGCCAAGCTCGCCGGGGCATTGGATAGGTTTTCCGTCGCGGAGGAGTTCACCGATACGGCCCGCCTCGAGGGAGACTTCGTTTGGATGGCCGGGGGAACCGACACAAAGTTCCGCCGGTTGCTCGAGGAAATGCGCGTCGGCGGTTTTCCCGGAAGCTTTTTTGCCGTCCCGCGCGCGGGTCACCGTCTGCTGATCGACGCCCCGGCCGCGATCGCTGCTGCCGTGGACCGGCTAACGGCTTGATTTCATCCGCCGCGGCAAACGACCCTTCCAAATCTCATGGCCAGACTTCTTTGCGCGCCGAGCCCGCAATCCGCCGACATGCTTTACGCCACCGGCTTCCAGGCCCCGGATCCCTTTCTGTTCCTCGAGCACGGCGGGGTGAAGACCATCGTGCTCGGCGATCTCGAATTCGACCGCGGACGCCGCGATGCGCGCGTGGACGAGATTCTTCCGCTTTCGGAGCTGGCGCGCGAAGCCGGCGGGAATCCTTCGCTCCCGGCCATCGCCGTGCATTTGCTGCGGCGTTTCAAAGTGCGGCGTGTCGATGTGCCTTCCGATTTTCCCCTCGGAATGGCCCGTGCGATCGAGCGGGCGGGAGTCAAAGTCTTCGCGATCGAGGGACATTTCTGGCCCGAGCGCGAATGCAAAACCGCGGAGGAAATCCGCGCCGTCAAACATGCGTTGCACATCACCAAGGCGGGGATTCTTCGTGCCGTGGAAGTGCTGCGCGCGGCGGGCATCGGTCGGAACGGAATTCTTCGCTGGAACGGCAAAACGCTGACCAGCGAAATTGTCCGGGCCGAATCCGACGCCGCGGTTCTGCGGGCCGGTGGAGTGCCGGATGGGACGATCGTGGCGGGCGGGCGGCAGGCCTGCGACCCGCACGAGCGCGGTCACGGTCCGTTGCGCGCACACGAACTGATCATCCTCGATATTTTTCCCCGCGATGCGCGGAGCGGTTTTTTCGGCGACATCACGCGCACGGTGGTGCGGGGACGGGCTTCCGATGCACAGCGTTGCATGTGGGAAACCGTCCGTGCGGCGCAGCGACTCGCCATCAGCATGATCAAACCTTCGGTCCGCGGCGCGGAGGTGCATGATGCCGTGAAGCGTTTTTTTGCGGACCGCGGTTATCCGACCGGTCGCAAACGCGGCCGTTGGACCGGATTTTTCCACGGCACCGGACACGGACTCGGGTTGGATTTGCACGAGGAACCGCGGCTGGCCGCGACGACATTCCGGACCGGGCAGGTATTCACCGTGGAGCCGGGGCTTTATTATCCGGAGACAGGCGGTGTGCGCCACGAGGATGTCGTTGCCGTGACCCGAGCCGGCTGCGAGCGGCTCTCCCGGGTTGCGGTCCCCCTCGAGCTGCATTGAATCTTCGAACGGGATTGCGCATTTGTTGTCTGTTGAGATGATTTCCAAGCCATGAACATGTCCATTTACCTTCTTCTTATCGGTGTCCCTTTGGTCCTGGGACTTTATGCCCAGATGCGCGTTTCGGGCGCGTTCGGCAAATACAAGAGAGTCCCGGCCACCTCGGGGATCACCGGTGCGCAGGCGGCTCGGGAGATTCTCAACGCGGCCAAAATCCACGATGTCGAGGTGCGGGAGATCAACGACATGCTCGGCGACCACTATGATCCGATGAAAAAGCGTCTCTGCCTTTCATCGCACGTTTACAACTCGCCGAGTGTTGCCGCTCTCGGGATCGCCGCGCACGAGTGCGGCCATGCCATCCAGCATGCGCGCGCCTACGCTCCCCTCAAATGGCGCATGGCCATCGTCCCCGCCACGCAGTTCGCCTCGCAGATCCTGCCGCTCGTGATCATCGGCGGTTTCATGTTCCATATCAGCGGACTCATCACCATAGGCATCATCTGCTACGCGGTGTTGGCCGTGTTCCAGCTCATCACGCTGCCGGTGGAATATGACGCGTCGAACCGCGCGAAAGTCATCCTCCAGCAAATGGGCATGGTCCAACCCGGCGGCGAAGCCGCGGGTGTGAATGCCGTGCTCAACGCCGCGGCGCTCACCTATGTTGCCGCCTTTGTCGCCGCGCTCGGCAACCTCGCGTATCTGATCATGGCCCGCCGGAATGAGTAAGCGTGCCCCCGCTCCGCCGGTTGCGTTGACCATCGCCGGCTCCGACAATTCTTGCGGGGCCGGCATTCAGGCGGATCTCAAGACTTTCACCGCCTTCGGTGTTTACGGGCTCACGGCGGTGACCTGCGTCGTCGCGGAAGTGCCGGGTCGCGTCGAGCATGTGCAGGCCGTGAAGCCCGGTGTTCTGCGCTCGCAGATCCGCATGCTTTTCGACGCATATCCCGTCGTCGCTGTGAAAACCGGCATGCTTTATTCCCGCCCCCTTCTGCGCGTGGTCTCCGAGGAACTGGCCGACCGCATCGGTCGCTTTCACCTCGTGGTCGATCCCGTGATGGTGGCAAGCAGCGGGGACCCGTTGCTGAAGCCGGACGCGGTGCGCGCCTATGAACACGAATTGTTCCCGCTGGCGGATGTCATTACGCCGAACCTCGACGAAGCCGCCGTCCTGCTCGGACGCAAAATCCGGACGCGGCATGCGATGGATGCCGCGGCCCGGGAGTTGCATGGAAAATACAGGGCTGCGGTCCTGCTCAAAGGCGGGCATTTGCGTGGATCGCGTGCGGTGGATGTGCTCTGCGACCGCAAAGAAATCCAGGAATTCGTGCTTCCGTTCATTCCGCGCCGCGAAACCCACGGCTCCGGGTGCACGCTGTCTTCGGCTGTCACCGCCGGCCTCGCGCGCGGACGGTCCCTGCGGGTCGCGGTCGGCGATGCGAAGAAGTTTCTGCATCGCGCCATCGAACGCCAGTTGGCGTGGCAACGCGGAAACATCCGCACGGCCGCGCTGCGTTTGGCGTGACGACTCTTTGTCCTGCATCCGCGGAATCGCTTTGAAAACGCGGCCCGCGCCCCCCACATTGGGCGGCATGGCCGCCATTAAAAAATCCGCTGCAGTCGTCACGGTTCTTCTCCACGCGGCGTGCGCTTTTTCGCGGCAGCCCGCGTCCGGTCCCGGGGATCTCGACTCGGCGCAGGTCAAACAGGCCATTTCCATCCTGCGCGAGAATTCGCTCAGCGGCACGGGGATCGATGACACCACCGTTGAGCGCGCAACCTTGGCAGGATTGCTCGAACTGCTGGAGCCCGGCGCGGAAGTGAAGCAGCAGGGCAAGGCGGAAACCAAACCGTCGCCTTTCCGTTCCGAGCTGCTCGAGGGAAACACGGGCTACATCCGTCTCGGCGCGCTCGGATCCGAGAATATCGCGCAGCTCGACGCCGCGCTGCAGGACTTTGCCTCGAAAAAAGTGGACGGTATCGTTTTGGATTTGCGGGCCACGCCCGAGAACCAGGACTATGACCTGGCAGCACAGGCCGCTTCGCGTTTTGTGCCGCCGGGGACAAAGCTTTTCTCCCTTGTCAAGGCCGGTGGCACCGAGGCGCGCGCCTTCAATTCCTCATCTGCCCCGCTTTTTTCTGGCATCCTCATCCTGGTGGCCGACGGTGAAACAGCCGGTGCGGCCGAAGCCTTGGCTGCCGCGCTGCGCGGCAAGGCTGATGCCATGCTCGTGGGTGCACCGACAAGCGGACGCGCCGTCGAGTTCACCGAAGTGCCCCTCGGCGGTGGAAAGGTCCTGCGCTATGCGGCGTCGGAGGTGCGCGTCGAAAAAGAGCCCGCGCTTTATCCGGACGGTCTGGTCCCGGATCTCGAGGTCGAGCAGGACGAGGAGACGAGGCAGGCCGTGTTGGACGGATCGTTGGACAAAGGCGTCGCCGGGTTTGTTTTCGAGACGGAACGACCGCACATGAACGAGGCCGCCCTTGTTGCCGGAACAAACCCGGAAATCGAGGAGGACACCGAAGAAGCTCCCGCTCCTGCGACGATCGACCGTCCGCTCCAGCGCGCCGTGGATCTGGTGACGGCGATGCGGATTTTCCGCAAGCGCGGCTGAAGGCTCAGCGGCGCAGGAAGCCGCGAAGCAAACTGCCTGCAGCTTCCACGGCGGTGCCCGGCATTTCGGCTGCGGCTTCGACAGCCTCGGTCGCGGGTGCCGCGGCGAGCGCTGCCACCACGCGGGCCGTCAGATCTTCCGTCGGTGCGGCGGGCGTGCCGCCCACGCGCACGGACGTCCAGAGATACCCGTCCTTTTCACCGCGGAACAAAAGCGGCACGAACCCGACCAACCACGGACGGCCTTGGCGGCGAACACCGAGCTGCAGATCGGCGCCCAAGCTGCCCGGTGCGTAATGACCCGAACCGTTAACCGAGAGACCCTTGCCCGATACAGCTTCGAGATTGGAAAATTCCATCCGCCCGTCGGGCGAGCGGATAAAGTCGAAGCGGAAAGTTTCCCAAGGGATCTCGTTCCAGTTTTCGCCGGCGAACAAACTGGCCATTTTGACGAGTTGCGGCATCGACTTGCTCACCCCGCCGGTGATTTTCATGCTGCCGCGGAGCGTTCCGCCGCTCAGCCGGGCGTCGCCGCTGCAGCGTCCTTCGAAGTGCGTGCTCACCGCGGGAGACAAAACCGCATCGAGACCGACATCCTGCCACGAGAATTCGCCGGTCCACCCGCTCTCGCTGTGACGCGCAGAGCCGCCGAGCACACCGCCGTGACTGTCGTGCACGGCGAAGCTCCCGATTTCCAGATGTCCGTCGCGCAACTGCGCCGACACACGCTCGATCTTCAGGGGCGGGGTGCCCGGCAAAACGGCCGTGCCGTCTTTTCCCGAGAACGACCAGACACCGTTCTCGCAACCGGCTCGCATGGACATATCGCGCAGTTCCCATCCGCTGTGGTCTGCGTGGCGGAATGTGAGTCTGCCGACGAGAAGATCCAGCGCCGGCAGCCCCGGTCCCGTCGTTGATTTTGCGGCGGATGCGGCGGCTTTTTGGCGTCCGTTCCACACCAACTCGGTGCGGTCGGTCTCGATGTGCAAACGTCCCTGCGCCGGATCGAGGAGTCGCTGCCAGGCGACCGGTGCGCGGACGCCCTCGGCCGCGAGCGATTCCAGCGGCAAATTTCCTTCCCCTTCCAAACGGAAATGTCCCGCGCGCAGAAGCCCCGGTTCCCATGACACATCGTGCAAAGAAACCTTCGCGCCCAATACCTGCGAGAGCGACGAGGCAAGTTCCCTCCGGATCCACCAATTCACCAGATCGTTGCGGAAGAAATAGAGCCCGCCGGCAAGCAGCAGCATGGCGACGAGGAGTCCCGTCGCGGCACGCACCATCTTCATGCGGAAAATAGAGCACCGGCCGGGACGATTGGCCAGAGCCGCTTTGTTTTCTGCTGTGCAACGGGCCCGGCAGCCGTTTTCATGCGCAGGAGATGCAGTCACGATTTTTCCCCTTCGCCGCGGCAGCCTTGCTCCTGCTGACCGGCTGCCCGAAACCCCAGAAGCCTCAACCGCCCGAATTCACCGTTCCCGTTGCCCCGCCGGTGCAGAAAAGTGTGCCCGTCGTCCGGGAATGGGTCGGACTGACCTACGGCATGGTCAATGCCGACATCCTCGCGCAGGTATCCGGCTACCTCGTGTCGCAAGATTACGTGGACGGCTCGCTGGTCAAGAAAGGCCAGTTGCTTTTCCAGATTGACCCGCGTCCGTTCAAAGCCGCGCTTGATCAGGCCTCGGGACAGCTCGAGCAGGCGCAGGCCCTGCTCATCCGCGACGAAGCCAACGCCAAGCGCGCGGTGGACCTGTTGGCGAAAAACGTCATAAGCCGCGAGCAATACGACGACCAGATCCAGAGCTTCGAATCGAGCAAGGCGGCGGTGTCCGCGGCACAAGCAGCCGTGGAACAGGCGCGCCTGAACCTCGAATTCACCAGCATCACCGCGCCGGTCGATGGTTTGGCGGGGATCGCCAAGGCCCAGGTGGGCAACCTCATCGGACCGTCCTCCGGCACGCTCACCACTGTGACCATGGTCGATCCGATCAAAGTGCGGTTCTTCGTCAGCGAGAACGAATACATCAGCTACATCAAACCTTACTTCGGAGATCCCGCGCATCTCTTGAAGGTATCGCAGCGCGGCGGGCTCGGTTTGCAGATCATGCTGAGCGATCAGACGATTTACCCGCAGCCCGGCCGCCTTCTGGCGATCAACAACCAAGTAAGCCAGAATACCGGATCGCTGCAGGCCGAGGCCGAGTTTGCGAACCCCGGTAACCTCCTCCGCACCGGCCAGTTCGCCCGCGTGCGCGGCGTCACCAGCTGGGTGAAAGACGCGCTCCTCGTCCCGCAGCGCGCGATCAACGATCTCCAAGGCAAATCCCAGATCGCCGTTGTCGGCCCGGACGGAAAAGTCGATTTGCGCATCGTGGAGACCGGTCCGACTTACGCGTCGATGCAGGTGGTGACCGACGGGCTCAAGCCGGGTGAAAACGTTGTCGTCGAGGGAATGCAGAAGCTGCGCCAGGGAATGACGGTGAAAACCACTCCGTGGAAGATGCCGCCCGGATTCGCCGAGGATCCCACCTTGCCGGCTCCCGTCGAACCGGAAGATACGGATTTCCAGCGATTGCCGCCCGAGGCCGCCCTCGAGGGAGCGCCCGCTCCTGCCGAGCCCGTCGTGCCGCCCACGCCCGCTCCGACACCGTCGCCTGCAGCATCACCTGCGCCCGGCGCCTGAGGATCGCCCGCATCGAACGCCATGCCGCAGTTCTTCATCAACCGTCCGATCGTGGCGATGGTCATCGCCATCATCACGGTCATCGTCGGCTTGGTTTCCATGGCCGGGCTGCCGGTCGCGCAATACCCGAACATCGTTCCCCCGCAGATCCAGGTTATGGCGACCTACGTGGGTGCCGACGCGCTCACTGTCGAACAATCGGTGGCCACGCCGATCGAGCAGCAGGTCAACGGCGTGGACAACATGGAATACATGTATTCCATCAACGCGAACAACGGGCAGATGACGCTGAACGTTTTCTTTGGCGTCCAGACCGACGCGACGACCGACCAGATTCTCACGCAGATGCGCCAGAGTCAGGCCGTCTCGCAATTGCCCGCGGCAGTTTCCAATTACGGCGTGACCGTGCAGAAAAGCACGTCGGCCCCGCTGCTGCTCTTCTCGCTTTATTCGCCCAACGACGAGTTCGACGCGACCTTCCTCGCCAACTACGCCTACATCAACATCAACAACGAACTCGGCCGCGTGCAGGGCATCTCGCAGGTCTCGATTTTCGGAGCCGGCCAATACGCGATGCGCATCTGGGTGCGCCCCGACCAGCTGGCCAAACTTGATGTCACCACCGACGAGATCGTCGCTGCCGTGCGCTCTCAGAACCGCGTCAATCCGGCGGGCAAAGTCGGCGCGCCTCCCGTCCCGCAAGGCCAGGAGTTCGCCAAGTCGGTCATCACGCAGGGATATCTCACGACGATCGAGGAATTCGGCAACATCATCGTGCGTGCCAACCAGGACGGCTCGACGTTGCTGCTCAAGGACGTGGCGGAGATCCAGCTCGGCGCGCAGAACTACAACCTGCAAGGCCGCTTCAACGGGAAACCTTCGGCGATCATCGCCTGTTACCAGACGCCAGGCTCGAACGCGCTCGACGCAGCGGAGAGCGCAAAGAAATTGATGCAGCAGCTTTCGGAGCGCTTCCCGCCCGGGCTCGCCTACGTCGAGTCGCTCGACACGACCAAGGCGGTCACCGCCGGCATCGAGGAAATCGTCAAGACGCTCTTCGAGGCGCTGCTGCTTGTCATAGTCGTCGTCTTCGTTTTTCTCCAGGGCTGGCGCGCAACGCTCATCCCGCTGCTGGCCGTTCCGGTCTCGCTCATCGGAACGTTCGCCTTGTTCCCGCTCGTCGGTTTTTCCATCAACACGCTTTCGCTCTTCGGGCTCGTGCTGGCCATCGGCCTCGTCGTCGATGACGCCATCGTCGTGGTCGAGGCCGTGGAGCACCATATCGAGCAGGGGATGAGCCCGCGCGATGCCACGATCAAAGCCATGCAGGAAGTGTCCGGCCCCGTGGTCGCGATCGCACTCGTGCTTTCCTCGGTCTTCATCCCGACGATCTTCATTCCCGGCATCACCGGAAGTCTCTACCAGCAATTCGCCGTCACCATTGCCATCTCGGTCTGCATCTCGGCTTTCAACGCCCTTTCCCTCAGCCCGGCGCTTTCCGCGCTCATTCTCAGGCCCAAGACGGGAAAAACGCGCGGGCCGCTCGGCGTTTTCTACGACTGGTTCAACCGCGTGTTCGGACGCGCGACCGACAACTACGTGCGTCTCTGCGGCACCGCGATCCGCAAACTTGTCATCAGCCTCGGGTTCCTCGTCGTGATGGGGGTGCTGGCGGGATTCTTCGGCAAGAAGCTTCCGCCTGCGTTCCTGCCCGAAGAGGACCAGGGGTATTTTTACGCCGGCGTGCAACTGCCCGATGCCTCGTCGATGGAACGCACCAGCCAAGCGTGCAAACAGATCGAACAGATCATGATGAACACGCCCGGGGTGGAATATGTGACGACGGTCGTGGGCTTCAACCTTCTGAGCACGGTGCAGACGACATACAATGGATTTTTCTTCGTCACGCTCAAGGATTGGGATCAGCGCACCACGCCCGAGTTGCAATACAAGAACATCATGCGCCGGATCAACGCGCAGTTGGCCGCGTTGCCCGAAGGAATCGCGTTCGCCTTTTCGCCGCCGGCCATTCCCGGTGTCGGCACTTCGGGCGGTGTCAACTTCGTGCTGCAGGACCGCAGCGGGGGATCGGTCGATTTCCTCGCCCAAAACACGAGGGTGTTCATCGAGGCCGCATCCAAACGCCCGGAACTTGAACGCCTCAACACGACGCTGCTTCCGAGCGTCCCGCAGATCAAAATGGACGTCGATCGCGAGATGGCCATGACCCAGGGTGTTCCGATCGACAGCGCCTACAACACGCTGCAGACATTCCTGGGCGGCACGATGGTGAACTACTTCAACCGTTTCGGCCTGCAGTGGCAGGTCTATGTGCAGGCCGCCGGCGAGTTCCGCAATTCGATCGAGAAGGCCGGGCAGTTCTATGTTCGCAACGGCGAGGGAAAATCCGTTCCGCTTTCCGCGCTCATCACGTCCAAACCCCGCTACGGCCCGGAATTCACCATGCGCTTCAACATGTATCGTTCGGCGCAGATCAACGCCAATGCCGCGCCCGGCTACAGTGCAAACCAGGCGATGGCCGCCCTCGAAGAAGTCTTCGCCCAGACCATGCCGAAGGAAATGAGCTACAATTACCTGGGCATGTCGTTCCAGGAAAAGCAGGCGGCCGAAGGTGTGTCGCCCGCCGTCATTTTCGCCCTGGCCCTGGTCTTCGTGTTCCTCATCCTTGCCGCGCAATACGAAAGCTGGTCGCTTCCGTTCAGTGTCCTCCTCGGCACGCCCATCGCCGTCTTCGGCGCGTTCTTCGCGCTGTGGGGACGCTCGATGGACAACAACATCTACGCGCAGATCGGCCTCATCATGCTCATCGGCCTCGCGGCCAAGAACGCGATCCTTATCGTCGAGTTCTGCAAGTCGGAATACGAGGGCGGTAAAAATCTTTTCGATGCCGCGCTTGCAGGTGCGCGTGTCCGCCTTCGCCCGATCCTCATGACCGCCTTCGCCTTCATTCTCGGATGCGTCCCGTTGTGGACTGCCACCGGCTCGGGCGCGATCTCGCGCCAGACCATGGGCACAGCTGTCATAGGAGGCATGCTTGCCGCCACGCTGTTCGCCATTTTCATCATTCCGGTGACTTTCTACGTGGTGGAAAAATTGTCCGGATCGAAACCGGGCGAATCCGGGACAGAAGCTTCCCCAAAGTGAAAAGCGCGCCGGCACTGGTCGCCTGGCTCGCATTGACATTCTGCGCGGCGCTCACAGGCATTTTCATCCAGCCGGCGGGCTATTACGACGAGCTGGTCAAACCTGCCTGGAGCCCGCCCGCGTGGGTCTTTGGTCCGGTATGGACAGTGCTTTACATCATGATGGCCGTCGCCGCTTGGCTCGTCTGGCAATGCGGCGGATGGCGGAAGCAGAGTCGTCCCTTGGGGATTTACCTCGTGCAGCTCGCGCTCAACGCGCTATGGACGCCCCTCTTCTTCGGTTTGCGCAGCCCGGGTTTGGCTTTCGCCGAGATTCTCGTCCTTTGCATTTTTGTCATTCTCACCCTGCGCGCCTTTTTCCGTGTGCGTCCCGTCGCCGGATGGCTGCTTGCGCCCTACGGGCTTTGGACGGGTTTTGCCGCCGCCTTGAATTTTGCCATCTGGCGCCTGCAGGCCTGACACTGCGAGTTCGTCCATTTCGAGCATCCGGCGTGCGCTGCGATCACCCAGCCATGCGCCGAAGCGGATCCACCCGGAATTTTTCGCGGCCTCGGCGATTTTCCCGAGCCGTTCGTTCTCTGCCCGCATCTTGGTTAGATCTTCGCGTGTGCGCCGCAGGGCGGAGGCGTAAGCGGCCAAGTCGGGGGCGTCTCCGCCCGTCAGGAGATCCTCGAGCCGCGCGGGCATGGCGAGTGCCCCGAGTGCGTTGGAAATTCTTTCGGTGAGGCGTTCCGCGAGCCTTTCGTCCGCATCGGCGGCGAGGCAGAGGACGACTTGCTGGAACAAGTCTTCGCGGACACCGGAAATATTCTGCCATGCGGCGCGGTGGTAGTTCACGAGGTTGCGGCGCGTCTCGGGCGAGTCCGGCAATTTGTCCCCGAGTGTCTTCAGGATTTTGACCTGCATGCGCAGCAGGTCCGTGGCCGTGCTGGCGGAGTGCTCGGGCTGTCCGCCGCCCGGGTAGTGGCGGAGCAGAGGCTCGTCGATGACCGTCAGAAGACCTCGCAATCCGGTCAAAACCGTCAACCACTGGACCAAAATAGGCACGTCTTCGGGAAGTGGATTGCCTTCGAGAAAGGCACGGCGCACGAACAAATTGGAAAGCGGGCCGGCGAAGTTTCCCGCGCCGAGCCAATCGGCCAGACCAATGCCGCACCTGCCCGGCTCCCAGAGACGATCGTAAAATTGGCTGCGCCGGTCCTCCTCCGGAATGTTTTCGCCGCGGCTGTCCACGGCGACGAGGGCGGTCACGGCGACCGCGGGTGGGCGTATGGCGTGCGCGTCGCGCATTTCGACGAGGCAACGCTCGATCCGTGCCGGGGCATAAGCGTCGCCTGCCTGCAGAAAGGCGATGTAGTCCGTCTCCGACAAGTGTTTGGCCACGTGGTTGACCGCGGCAGGCAGAGGGCCGTGGGGAACTTGCACAATCTCAGTGCCAATACCGTCGAGAGTTTTTGCTGCGGTATCCGCTTCTTTGCTTGTTCCGTCGTCGAGCAGGACCACCGTATCGGGCCGCCTGCTTTGGGAGAGCAGGGACTCGAGCGACTTGCGCAGTCCCGGCATGCGCGGAAAGAGCGGCACGACGACCGCTACTTTTTCGTCGTTTGTTGGCTGTTGCATGCTGCTGCGCAGTGCTTCCATTCCTATCCGATCGTGTTGTAGAATTCCACCCACATTAAATTATGAGCAACCGCACCTTTCCTCCGTTCAGTTTGAGCCGTCTGCTCAAGACCACATTCGATCCGAAGCCCGGGCAGCGTGTCGCGGTCCTTATCGATCTGAAAAATCCGCGCGACATCGAAGGGTTCAAGTTTCTCCAGGATCAGGCTTTGACCGTGCAGCGGAAGGCGCACGATGTTTTCTACCAGGGCCTCAAGAGCGGTGTTCTCGCGGAACTCGGGCTCAAGGGTGGCGAGCTTTACGCCTACGAAATGACCGGCGGCAGCAACCTCGACCTCCCCGATGAAGCGTTCACGCCAGAGGGCAAACAGGTCAGCTTCGAAAAAGATATTTATCCCAATTACGACCTTATTCTCTGCGTATCCACTTATTCGGCGACTGCACCGCTCACCGCATCCGCGAAGAAACACGGCTTCCGCGGCGCCACGTTGCACGGGGTCAACGACATCATCCTGGGTTCGGGCCTGGCCGTCGATTATGACGAAGTGAGCGCCGAAGCCGAGAAGCTGCGGCAAGGCATGACCCGCGCCGACTGGGTGGAGCTGGATTTTTATCTGGGCGACAAAAAGCACACGCTCAAATTGGAACTCGGCAAGCAGGAGGCGCAAAAAAGCCACGGCCTTTGCCGCGGCACCGAACCGGATGTCGCCAATCTTCCCGCTGGCGAAATTTATTTTGTGCCGGTCGGCGCGGAAGGTGAGTTCCCCATGAAATACGAGGACGGGACCCTCGGCCTCATGCACGTGACCGGCGGGCGGATCGCCAAGGCGACGCTTATCAAGGGCAACGCCCCGACCATCGAAGCGCACAACCGCAAGCTCCAAGGTGATCCCGTCACCGGCGAACTCGGCGAACTCGGTTTCGGCACGCAGGTGCTCCCGGTGTCCGGCCGCGACATACAGGACGAAAAAATCCGCGGAACGTTCCACATTGCCACCGGCCGCAGCGACCATTTGGGCGGGAGTCTCACACCGGACCGCTTTGCCAACAAAATGAACGCGACGCACGACGATATTCTTTTCTCCCCGGAGAAAACGCCCGAGATCACAGCATCCGAAGTCCGCATATGCCGCGACGGGAAGGTCGAGGTTTTGCTCGAAAACTTCCGGCCCGCGCCCTACATGGAAGGCCTGCTGAAATAGGGGGGTGGCCGGAGGCGTGGTGGCGGCGATCTACGAAAGCGACCGGCTTGTCCGGGAATATCTTTTGTTCCACTACGGGGAGCCGGAGGAGGTTTTGCCGTGGAAGTCCGGACCGCGTGATGCGTTGGAATTTGCGCGGCGCTGCGTCAGCGAGTTGCTGAACTCATCCTCGCTGGGTCGCGGATCGCGGGCGCTGGATCTGGGCTGCGCGGTGGGAAGATCCGCTTTCGAACTTGCCGGTCATTGCGGCGAGGTGATCGGAATCGATTTCTCGCGCGCGTTCATTGCGGCGGCGGAACAAATCCGGACGGCCGGAAACTTGGATTACGAATATACCGTCGAGGGTGCCCGCACGGCGCGCGCCACGGCGAAAATTCCCGCGGGAATCGATGCCGACCGCGTGAAATTTTCCGTTGGCGATGCCATGCAACTGCCGGAGGATCTGGGGGCATTCGACGTGGTCCTCGCCGCGAATCTTGTCTGCCGCCTTCCGGATCCGGCGAAGTTCCTCGCCCGCCTGCCGTCGCTGGTCAAACCGGGCGGCCAGTTGCTGATGACCACGCCCTTCACCTGGCTGGAAGAGTTCGCGCCCAAGGAAAAGTGGATCGGCGGAACACAGGCTGCGGGAAGCGCGTCGGAACTCGCGCGCATCCTCGAGCCGCACTTCGAACTCAAGCTTTCCAAGGATCTGCCGTTTCTCATCCGCGAGCACGCGCGCAAATACCAATGGACCGTGGCTTGGGGAACACGATGGGTTCGACGATGACCGACTGGAACCGGCGCTACGAGGAAGGCGACACGCCTTGGGAAAAGGGCGTGGCGCATCCCGTCCTCGGCGGAATGCTGGCCCGCGGTGTGCTCGACGGCCGTGTGCTCGTTCCGGGGTGCGGCACCGGACATGACGTTCGCGAGCTTTCGCGGTTCGGCCTGGCGCCGGTGGGGCTCGACGTTGCCCCCTTGGCCATCGAACGTGCGCGGGCCCATGCGCCTGCCGGCGAAGAGTCATACCAGCTCGGTGATCTCTTCGATCCACACGACGAGTGGCTCGGCGCCTTCGACGGTGTGTTCGAGCACACTTGCTTCTGCGCCATTGATCCCGCGCGGCGCGCGGATTACGTCCGTGCTGTGTCCTCGGTGCTGAAGCCCGGCGGTCGGTTGCTGGCGGTCTTTTACGCCGACCCGGACAACGGGGGCGAGGGGCCGCCGTTCGGATGCACGCGCGGGGAACTCGACGCGCTGTTCGGGGAAAACTTCCGTTTGCTGGAGGAGCATTTTGAGATCCCCACATATCCCGAGAGGGAAGGCCGGGAGTTGCTTCGGCTCTACGAGCGGGTTTGAATGCCGTTGTGAAATTCCGCGCCGTGATCTTCGATCTCGATGACACGTTGGTGTGGGACGAACGCGTTTCGCGTCAGGCTCTCATGGAAACGGCGGCGCTCGCCGCGGCGGAGACCGGTTCTGATGCGGGGCGTCTTGCGGCAGCAGCCAAAAGCGCGGCTGAAAAGCTCTGGCATGCCCATGCGCCGGTCGAGCGCTGTGATGCCCTGGGGATCGTGGCCTTCGAAGGAATGTGGGGCCATTTTCACGGCGAGGAGGATTATCTGCGCCATCTGCGCGAATGGGTGCCGCGGTTCCGCGCTGAAATCTGGCGGGAGGCGTTGCGCGAAGAGGGCGTCGAAGACAACGATCTTGCGGAGCGTTTGGGCGAATTTTTCCGCCAGCGCCGGCGCACGTTGCAGGATCGGTTGCCCGGCGCGGAGGAAGTGCTCCACCGGCTCAGAGCGGGCGGTGTGCGCATCGGGTTGCTGACCAATGGCGCTCCCGATCTGCAGCGCGAGAAAATCGAGCATTCCGGCCTCGGGATGTATTTCGATGCCGCTGTTGTCTCCGGTGAAATCGGCACCGGGAAACCGGAGCCGGCGATTTTTAATCATCTGCTGGACAAACTGCAGGCGCAACCCGCGGAGACCCTCATGGTGGGCAACTCGCTGGCGCGGGATATCGTCGGCGGCAAGCGCGCGGGGTTGCGCACGTGCTGGCTCGCGCTCGAAGGGGAAGAGGAGCCGGTCGGTCTGGTCGAACCGGACTTCACCATCCGCTCGCTCGGGGAACTCCCGGCGATCGTTTTTTAACGCACGCTCACCGGTTCTTCGTCCGCGGGAAGAACGCCGGGATATTGCTGCGGCGGAACAAACTTTGCCTGCGGTTGCGGAAGCGGCGGCTCGCGCAGAGGCCATGTCGGTTCGACGCGGGTCTGGAACAGCCCGGCCGCCGATTCCTTTTCGAGCTTGTCCGCATAGTCCTTGAGGCTCGGGTCCGCCCGCCTGACTTTGTCGAAAAAGAGCGCATACCACGCGCGTCTCGCCGCGCGGTAATCCTCGGGAGCCGGGGCTTTCTCGGCCATCATCCGCAGCTCCACGAGCCGGGGATCCTGCTCGATGCGCGCCTTCAATTTGCGAAGGCGGATGCGCGCTTTTCTTTCCGCTTCGCGCGGATCCTCGAGCACCGGCAGTCGTGCGGGAACGCGGGGTGCGGATCGCGAGTATCCGCCGGAAGAAGCTGTCCCCGTGCCGAACAAATCATCGCCGAAAATGTTTTCCTCGCCGGGCAGCGGCGAATCCATTTTCGGCAGGGGTTCCTCGCCCGGCTCAAGGGCGGGTTCCTTGAGGACGCTCTGCTCGGCGTCCGTGATCAGCTCCGCGCTCGGGGCAGGTTTGTCCGCGGCCGGGACCGCCTGCGCACGCAGCGGTGCGGAGGTCACGAGAAAACCGAGCGCTGCAACGAAATAGAACCACCGGCCGACCATGCGGAGCACCTTAACGCGCCGCCCCTTGAAATGGAACCGCTTTCCGGTTGAGATCGGCCCGTGCCGGATCCGTTCTCGCGTCTGTTGTTCCAAGGAGAAGAAGGGGCCTTCTTTGACGGCGGCGGCTTCCGTCACGGCGTCCGTGCAGCGACAGCACCGGAGAAAATTCTCGAAGGCACCTGGGAAGACTGGGGAATCATCGAAGAGAACCTCGGGCGAGAAGGACCGGGCGGGCTGGCGGGGTGGTTCGATTACGAAGGAAATTTCCGCTTCGGCGTTTTTTCCGAGTGGTTTTCGTGTGGGGATGCGCTTCCGGCAGGTGCGGCGCCAGTGCAAATGCCGGACTTTCGTCCCGGTGTGACGCATGAGGATTGGGTTCGCCGGGTCGGTGTGGCTAAGGAATATATTGCCGCGGGTGACATCTATCAGGTGAACCTCACGCACACGCTCGGCGCGCCGTGGACTGGAGATGCAGGTCCGCTTTATCCGCGGTTGCGTGCGACCAGTCCCGCACCGTTCTCTTGCTTTCTGCGCCTCGGTGACACCACGGTGCTCAGCACGTCTCCGGAGTGCTTCTTGGATATCGACGGACGGCACATCGTCACCCGGCCGATCAAAGGAACGCGTCCGCGTTGCTCCGACCAGGATGCCGACCGCGCGGCGGCGCGCGATCTGCTGCGCTCGCCGAAGGAACGTGCGGAACTCACCATGATCACCGATCTCGAGCGCAATGATCTCGGGCAGGTGTGCGATTACGGGAGCGTCCGGGTGACCGCGCTTTGCGCGCTTGAAAGTTTCGCCCAGGTGCATCATCTGGTTTCGACGGTCGAGGGCCGGCTGCGCCCGGAGGTGACCGCCCTGCAGGCGTTGCGCGCCTGTTACCCGGGTGGCTCGATCACCGGTGCCCCGAAAAGGCGCGCGCGAGAAATCATTTCCGAACTCGAGCCTTCTCCGCGCGGTATCTACACGGGCGCGATCGGATTTTTCGGCTTCGATGGACGCGCGATCTTCAACATCGCGATCCGCACTCTCGTCGTTCGCGGCGGCATCGCGACCTTCGGAGTGGGCGCCGGCATTGTCGCCGACTCGGATCCGGAGGCGGAATATGAAGAGACGATGCACAAGGCCGCCGGGCTTTTCTCGGCTCTTTCAAGTCGATGATGTTGGCTTCGTTGCCAGAGTGATGTTTCTTGGTCGGATGAAATCCCCGCGTTTCGTTTTGCTTGCCGCCGTTTTGGCCCTGGCGGGAAACCTCGTCCTGGCCGGCATCCTTTTGGGTGCACGCTCGGTAGCAGACACCAGGCTGCGCGGAATCGCCTCTGTCCTGACCGGGCTCGCCGGCGAGTCGATCAAGACCACCATCCGGGTCAACCAGCCCATGGAAATGCGTGCGACCATCGAAATCGTCAAACCGACCGGCATAGATCTTTCGCTCCAAGTGCACGACAAGCTTCCGGTCAAACTTCGTGTGAAGGTTGACGAGAAGCTCAAGGTGCCGGTGGAACTGAAGATCGACGAGTCATTGCAAGTGGACCGCGCGGTGATGGCGGCCGACAAAACGAAAATCCGCGCGCGTGCCAACATCAAAATCGACCAACCCATCCAGTGGCGCGTGGCCAGTCCTCTCCGGCCTCTGCTCAACATCAAGGGGTCCGTTCCGTTGGACCACGAAATGGAGGTCGAGTTTCCCGAGGATTTGCGGATCAGCGGAAAAATCCCCGTGCGGCTCAGCCTGCACGAGGAGATGGAGGTGCCGGTGAGTTTCGATGTTCCGGTGGATCAAGCGATGGATCTGGATCTCGCGATCAAGCAGCGGGCACTGGTCGGGTTCCCCGAACCGCTGGAGATTGTCGGCACGATCCCAGTGGTCATCGACATTCCCGTGGAAATTCCGCTGAAAGAGACTCCCGTCGGCCCCGCGCTGGATGAGATCGCTGTCGCTGTCGGGAAACTGCTCGATCTCCGCTGAGCTTCGCGGGAGGAAATCGGGGCGACAGGATTTGAACCTGCGACCTCCTGGTCCCAAACCAGGCGCTCTACCAAGCTAAGCTACGCCCCGTTTTGTCCTGACCGCAAACTAGCGCGGCCCGGCGATTTGTCAGGCGGAAACCCGCGGATAGACCTTTTCACCCTCGCTGCGCGCTATGATCGCGGCCCCGCAGGTATCGCCGAAAACGTTCACTGCGGTGCGCATCATGTCGAGCATGCGGTCGGTTGCCATCACGATGGCCACCGCTTCCAAGGGCAGCCCGACGGCTTGCAGGATGATCACGATCGCCACCAAACTTGCGGCCGGGATACCGGCCACGCCGACCGAGGTCAACAAGGCCAACAGGGCGACCAGCGCCTGTTGCGTCCAGTCGAGGCTCACGCCGTAGAGCTGGGCGATGAAAAGCACGACGGCGCACTCGTAAAGCGCGGTGCCGTCCATGTTCACCGTGGCACCGAGGGGCGCGACGAAGCCCGCGACGCGCGGCGAGATCCGCGCGTTTTTTTCCAGGCATTCCAGAGTGACGGGAAGTGTCGCCGACGAGGAGGCTGTCGAGAAAGCCGTGAGAAGCGCCGGCAGCATGGCGCGGTAATGCTGCCACGGCGAAAAGCCGCCGAACACGCGCATCAGCGCGGCGAGAACGCCGAACATGTGGACCGCCAGGCCCCCGGCCACGCAGATGAAAAAGAGAAGCAGCGGTTTGATGGCAGCCGCGCCTCCCGCCTGCACGGTTTGCGCCATGAGTGCGAAAATACCGAACGGGGCCACGCGCATCACCGCGTGTGTGATCGCCATCATCACATCGTTGGCGCTTTCCCAGAACGACTGGAATGCTTCGCGCCTGCCATCGGGCAGGCGACCGGTGAAGAACCCGAAAAGCAGGGCAAAGAAAATGACCGCGAGCATTTCCCGGTTCTGGGTGGCCGCTCCGAAGACGTTCACCGGAACAACGCGCAGCACCACATCGGCCAGATCGCCCGCCGAATGATCCGACAGACCCTCGCGAATGCTGTCCGCGTTTCCCGGCACCGCTGCAAGAAGGCGCGACGAGACCTCGCTGTCCACGCGTCCGGGTTGGACCGCGTTGAAAATCAGCAGGGCGAGCAGACAGGCGAGCAGTGTGGTCGTGGCGAAGTAAGCGAGGGTTTTGAGCCCGAGTCGCCCGAAGGCGTGGTCGCGTCCGAGGCCCGCCACACTGGTGATGATCGAGGTGGCGACCAGGGGAACGACGACCATTTGGAGCAGGCGGAGGAAAATGTCGCCGATGAATCCGAGCACTCCCCCCACCGTGAGCGTTCCGATGCCCGCACCGGATGGCGCCACTGCTCCGACGATGGCACCGACAACCAGCGCGACGAGGATGCGTGCGGCGTCTGACAGCTTTGGCCCCGCACCCATCAGAGGTTGTGGCGATCTTCGAGCTGTCGCACCATGCGCCTCACATGCGCGTGCTTCTCGCGGGGCTTGAGCACGGCGTAGCTGCGTTGCGGATCGCCCCATTCGAGGATTTCGATCGTCACGCGTCGCACGCCCCAGCGGTTCATTTGTGCCCGGGTCGGCTGGTAAAGATCGATGGTATTGGTCCCGGCGAGCATCCACCCGTAGTCATCGACCTCGTAAACTTCGCCGGTTTCCACGAGGCGGAACTTCGTGCCCAAGGGCCACCGCGACCAGTCGGCGGCCGCGCTGTTGATGCTGCCCCGTTGCAGGGTCGTTCCGGATGCCGTGCTCCTGCCGTGCTTGCGGTGATCCGACTCCGTGTGCGTGTAGGCAGTCGTGCGCACATTTTGCACCGGCGCCGGCTTGAGGGGCTTTTCGTAAGGCGGCAGTTTGCGTCCGGTGGCGCAGCCTGCAACGAGCAGGGCCGCGATCGCGCAGGGAAGGACGACTCGCATGGTGTTTGATGGCACGGCGAGCGTGCGCGCGCCAGTCGAATCTGCGTCCTTCTTGCCCCGTGCCGCCTGGGGCGATAATTTGGGCCGCCCATGGAACGCTATTTTTTGGCGGTCTCGACGCTTTGTTATCTTCTCGCCTCCGGCTACTCGCTGGTCTTGTCGGGCGCGGGAAAATTCCGCGCCAGCCGTTTCATCCTTGGCGCGATGCTGGCCGGGTTCGTCTTGCAGACCACGTTCCTTTACCTGCGCGGCCAAGCGGTCGGGCGTTGCCCCATCACAAACTCTTTCGAGGTTCTCGTTTTTCTCAGCTGGTCGATCGCCCTGTCCTATCTGGTCGTTGGCACCGCCTACCGCATCTCCCTCCTCGGCGCTTTCACCGCGCCGCTGGTGCTCGCGTTGCAGCTGGCGGCATCTGTGCTGCCTCTGGACCGGCCGTCCGCCCCGCGCGGTGTGCCCGATGCGTGGCTGGAGTTGCACGCCGCCACGAGCCTGATGGCCTACGGCGTGCTCGGGTTGGCCTGTGTCGCGGGCGTGATGTATCTCGTGCAGGAGAAGCAGCTGAAAATGCGCGTCCCGGGATCGCTTTTTCACGTTCTGCCGCCGCTGACAACTTTGACCGAGGCGATGCGTCGCCTGCTTTGGTTCGGCACGGGACTTCTCACCGCGGGCATCCTGGCGGGTTTTCCGGTCGGTGTGCCCGTGGGCCGGTGGAAGGCGGGCGCCTCGGTTGTGGTGTGGATTGTTTACGCGGGCGTGCTCGCGCTGTGGCGCCGTAGGTATCTCGGTCCGCGCGGCGCCGCGATCGCGTGCAGCGCGGCATTTGCCCTGGCTTTGGTCACGCTGCCCGCGATGTATGCACTCAAAGGTTATTTTGCGCACTGATGGAAATCTTTTGTCTTGGTCTTAGCCACCACACGGCGGGCGTCGCGCTGCGCGAGCGTTTTGCCGTGGCGGACGAGCGCCGTGCGGCGATCCTCGCCGATCTGCGCGAGCAGGCGCGTTTGCGCGAGGCCGTGCTGCTCTCGACCTGCAATCGCGTCGAGGTTTACGGGCTCGCGCCGGATGCCGCGCAGGCCGCGAGCACCTGCGCCGAACTTTTGCAGCGCCAAGCCGGGATCCGCGCCGAGTTTTACCGCCGCGAGCACGAGGAAACCGCACGGCATTTGTTCCGCGTGGTCTGCGGCATGGACTCGATGGTCGTGGGCGAGACCGAGGTGCTGGGTCAGGTGAAGGATGCTTATGCCGAAGCGCTGCAAAGCGGACTCACGGGATCCGCGCTCAATCGTCTCTTCCAGCAAGCTTTTCGCGTGGCCAAGGAAGTGCGCAGCGTCACCGCGATCACACGGGGTTCGGTTTCGGTCGGTTCCGTGGCCGTCGAGTTGGCCGGGAAAATTTTCGGTGATCTGGCATCCTGCCGGTCTTTGCTTCTCGGAGCCGGCGAGACCGGCGAGCGCGTGGCCCGGAGCCTGCGCTCCAGGGGCGTGCGGAGCCTTGTGATTTCCAACCGCACTTTCGAGCGCGCGGCTCAACTCGCATCAGAGCTTGGCGGCATGGCGCTGCACTTCGACCATTGGAAAACCGCGCTTTCGGATGTGGATATTGTCATAACCTCGACCGCGGCGCAGGGTCGCCTGCTTTCGCGCGCAGAACTCGTCCGCGTGTCTTCGGAACGCGGGGACCGTCCTCTTTTTCTCCTCGATCTCGCTGTTCCGCGGGATCTCGATCCCGAAATCAACTCGCTACCGGGCATTTTCCTTCATGACCTCGACTCGCTGCAGGCCATGGCGCGCCAAGGCATGGATTTGCGCGAGCAGGAGATCTCGCGCGGTGAAGAAATGATCGCCGGCGAAGTCCGGACATTTTTCGAATGGCTCCGGCAAAGGGCGGGGCAAGGCCGCGTCGATCCATGAGCCGCGATTTCATCCTGGCCACGCGCGGCAGCGAACTTGCGCTGGCCCAGACCCGCAATACGGCGGCGCGGCTTTCGGCCTGCTGGCCGGATCTCGCCGTTCGCGAGATGGTTCTTCGCACCACGGGCGACCGCAGACTGGATGCGGATCTGAAGACGCTCGGAGGGCTGGAGAAAGGGCTTTTCACCAAGGAACTCGAGGAGGCATTGCTCGCGGGCAGGGCGCATGCGGCGGTGCACAGCCTCAAGGATTTGCCGACGCGCTTGCCGGATGGCCTCGCCCTCGGCGCGATTCTGCCGCGCGCCGCAACGGCCGATGTCCTCGTTTCGCGCACACCCGGCGGTCTCGACGCGTTGGCCGACGGTGCCCGCGTCGGCACGGGAAGTCCAAGACGCCGCGCCATGCTTCTTGCCGACCGTCCGAAAGTGCTGCCCGAGGGCATACGTGGCAATGTGCCGACGCGTTTGCGCAAGCTCGTCGCGGGTGAATTCGATGCCGTCATTCTTGCCGCCGCCGGTCTCGAGCGCCTTGGCTACGCGCCAACCGGGAACCTTTCCTTTGAAGGGGAAACGTTGCACTGCGGCGCGCTCCCGAATTTTTTGCCTGCGCCCGGGCAGGGTGCCGTCGCGGTGGAGATCAGGGCCGGCGACGAGGTGAGCGGGGAGAGATTGCGCCCTTTGCACGATACCGACACCGCCGAGGCCGTTGCCGCCGAGCGTGAAGTTTTGGCCCTTTCCGGAGGAGGATGCCATGCGGCTCTCGGTGCACGCGCCACGCTGGCGGGTTCGAGGATAACGATCGAGGCGATGATGTTTGACGCGCGGGACGGTTCCCCGAAGTATGCCACGCTCTCGGGCGGACGGGCCGATGCCGCGCAATTGGCCCGGGAAATCGTGCGTCGATTGAATGAAAGCTGAAAAAACATCGGGAATTTGTCATCTCGTCGGGGCAGGGCCGGGCGATGTCGGGCTGCTGACGCTGCGAGGCCGCGAGGTTTTGGGAGCGGCCGACACCGTGATCTACGACCATCTTGTGAATCGCGAACTTCTCGGCTTCGCCCCCGCAAAGGCGGAGCTGATTTATGCCGGAAAAAAATCCGGTGACCATGCCATGGCGCAGGATGAGATCAACCGCCTTCTCGTGGAAAAAACTTCCGCGGGAAAACGCGTTGTCCGGCTCAAGGGCGGGGATCCGTTCGTCTTTGCCCGCGGCGCCGAGGAGTGCATGGCGCTCGCTTCCGCCGGATTGCCTTTCGAAGTCGTGCCCGGCGTCAGCTCCGCCGTCGCCGGCCCGGCTTACGCGGGCATTCCGGTCACGGCGAGAACGTTGAATTCGGCGCTGACGATTTTCACCGGCCACCAGGATCCGTCCGGTGCGGAAGCGGCGGCAAGCTATCGCGCCATCGGCGCTGCTCCCGGCACCAAGGTGATGCTCATGGGAGTCGAACATCTGCGCGGTATTGCGGCGTGCCTTGTGGCCGGCGGAACGTCACCCGCCACGCCCGCCGCCGCCGTGCGATGGGCCACCCGGGGCGACCAGAACGTCGTGCGCGGGACGCTGGCGGACATCGCGGATCTGGTCGAGTCCGCAAATCTGCGGCCGCCGGCAGTCGTGGTTTTCGGCGACGTTGCCGCCTTGGCCGGGGAAATGTCCTGGACAAAATTCCGTCCGCTTTTCGGCCGCCGCATTGTCGTCACGCGCAGCCGCGCCCAGGCGTCCGCGCTTTCCGGCGCGCTTCGCGCACTCGGGGCCGACGTTTACGAGCTGCCGCTCATCCGGCGGGATCCTCCGCACGACCTCCGCGAGTTTGCCGAACTCGTCCAGGACGCCCACGCCTACGAATGGATTGTTTTCACCAGCGCCAACGGTGTGGACGCCTTTTTCGAGTTTTTCCGGAAGCTTTATGACGATGCGCGGGAAATCGGGGGAGTGAGGTTTGCCGCGGTCGGCTCGGCCACGGCCGACCGCATACGCGCTCAGCATTACCATGTGGATCTGGTGGCGGAGAACTTCCACGCCGAGTCGCTGGTGGAAACCTTCCGGCGTCACACCGATGTCGAGAACGTGAAAATTCTCGTGGTGCGGCCGGAAGAAACCAGCGGCAGGCTGACAGAGGGACTCAACAAGCTCGGTGCGATCGTTGATGAAGCGATCGCCTACCGCACGGTCGCCGAAACGGATGACCGCACCCGCGCCCGCGAACGCCTTGCCGAGGAAGGTGCCGACCTCGCTGTTTTCACCAGCTCCTCGACGGCGCGCAATTTTTTCACTCAGAAGATCCCTTATGCAGCGGATCTGAAATTTGCGAGCATCGGGCCGGTGACGACAAAAACCCTCGCGGAGTTCGGCGTGCGTCCCGTGATCGAGGCCGATCCGCACAGCATCGAAGGGCTTGTCGCCGGTGTCACCGCGTATTTTGCGCGTTTAGGATAAAAATCAGAACCCGTCGCAACCGGGAGAGGTTCTACTCCCCGAGACAGATTCCGAGACCTCTGGCGTGGCGCAAAATCTGGCTGTCGGGCGTCACGGTGCGCCGGCGGTTGACCGCATCAGCCAGCGCGACATCGGTGACGCCCCCGAAGCGGTAGCTGACCATGCGCCCGAACATGCCGTCGGCGGCAAGTTCCACCGCTCTCACGCCGAATTGTTGTCCCAGCACACGATCGAAAGCCGTGGGTGTTCCGCCCCGCTGCAGATGCCCGAGCGCGCAGCAGCGCGTCTCGCGGCCCGTGCGTGCCGCGACGAGGGATTCCACATAGTTGCCGATGCCGCCGAGTCTGCTGTCGCCCGTCGAGGTCTGGCGCCTTATCTGCCGTCCGGATTTCGCGCGTGCGCCCTCGGCCACGACGGCAATCACCGACCGCTGTCCGCGCCTTTCGGATTCCTTGATGAATTTCACGATGTTGTCCCCGTCGAAAGGTATCTCGGGCAGCAGGACGAGGTCCGCACCTCCGGCGACCGCACCGTGCAAGGCGAGCCACCCGCTCTGGCGCCCCATGACTTCGACAACCATGACGCGCCGGTGACTCTCCGCGGTCGTCCGTAATTCCCCCACGGCTTCCGCCACGCGCGCCACGGCCGTGTCGAAACCGAATGTCACGTCGGTCGAATCGAGGTCGTTGTCGATGGTCTTCGGGACGCCAAGCACGCGGATGCCCGCCCGCGAAAGATGCAACGCGGTGCGCAGCGAGCCGTCGCCTCCCATGACGATCAAAGCGGCCGCGCGCTGTTGCTCCATGGCGTGTCGCGTCGCGCGCAGCAGGGCATCGGGCAAAACGGGCTCGCCGGCCGGCCCCCGGCGCAGTTGGAAGCGACCCTTGTTGGTCGAGCCGAGAATGGTTCCTCCCTGCGATTCGATGCCGCGCGTGTTCGCCGGCGTCAGAAGACGCGCGCATGACGGGTCGAGCAGACCTTCGTAGCCCTCGGCGAAACCGACGACTTCCGTGTCGCGTTGAGCCGCCGCGCAAACAATTCCGCGGATCACCGCGTTGAGACCCGGGCAGTCCCCGCCTGCCGTGATGATGCCCAGTCGGGATGAAGGCATGGTGGGCCTCCGCTCAAATGGAAGACCGTCGCGACACCGGGCGACCTTCGGCGGACCACTGCGCGTGCAACTCCCAGGCGCGGCGGACGAGTTGCAACCCTTCGCCGAAGCGGTCGGGCGATGCGAGCAGGACGACGATGATGCGGCGTGGTATGGCCACGGTCTGGCCGTTGTTGTCCACCGTCGCCGGCGCCTGATCGGCCGAGAGAACCAGGCAGTCGCCGGCGCGCGCTGTGCGCCCGGTTTTCACGCCGTCGATGCCGTCCTGCCCCAGCACCTCGTTTGTGTTGCGCAACAGGAACCCGCGCTTGGTGCCGTCCGCCCCCGTGATGGAAATCTCGCGGGCGGGTTGCGAGACGTAAAAATTGAAACCGGCGTGTTTGTAAGCGTAGCGCGTCAGGCGCGCGAGGTCTGTCGCCGTGGAATGCGGGGGCGTCTCCATGTTGTCCAGCCCGTGGGGATTGAGAAAAATCGTGCGCTTCATCCCGAGGGTGCGCGCCAGGGCGTTCATGTGCGCCGTGAAATTGTCCACCGGCCCGAGTTGCTGGGGATTGGGCAGTCGCTCTCCGACATTGTGCGCCAAGGTGTAAGCGGCATGGTTGTCGGACACCATCATCGCCGCGTAGATCAAATCGCGCAGGGATACCATGTCCCCGGGTTGCAGCCCGCAAGGGTTCATTCCTCCAACGCTTTGCACGCCGGGCGGCACCGGCACTTCCGCGGCGAGCGAGGCGCGCGTGGCGTCGGCCCAGTCCATGACCACCATCGCGGTGGCAATCTTCGTCAGGCTGCCGATCTGCAGCTTTTCGTTCTCGTTACCCGAGGCCAGAACATGGCCTGTGAGGTCGTCCACGACGATGAAGCTGCGGGCGGCGTCCGCCCGCGCGAGCAGGGCGGTCGCAAGCATTAGCGCAAGGAATAGTTTTCGCATGGTAGTCTGAGGCCTCCGACCGTAGCGGCCGCGCGGCAAAAATCAAAATCTTACCGCGCGCGCGGCGGTTGCCGAAGCTCGCACGGACTGCTTTACTGCAGGGCTGTGAGCAAAACGGCGTCCGATCCCATCGAGGATGTGCTTAAAGACATCCGTGCCGGCCGCATGGTCATCGTGACCGATGATGCTGAGCGCGAGAACGAAGGCGATCTTGTCATGGCCGCGGCCAAGGTCACGCCCGAGGCCGTGAACTTCATGACCCGCCACGGGCGGGGCTTGGTCTGCGTTCCGCTCGCCGAGGCGCGCGCCCGCCAGCTCGGGTTGCAGCGCATGGTGGCCCACAACCGCGAGCTTCACCGGACGGATTTCACCGTGTCGGTCGATGCCGCGCGGGGCGTGACCACGGGCATCAGCGCCCGGGACCGAGCGCGCACGATCAAAATTTTGTCTTCGTCGAAGTCGGGACCAGCGGACCTCACCGAGCCCGGCCATGTTTTTCCTTTGCAGGCGAGGGAAGGCGGCGTGTTGCAGCGCGCCGGCCACACGGAGGCCGCGGTCGATCTCGCGCGCATGGCGGGACTCGATGCCACCGGTGTCATTTGCGAGATCCTCAACGACGACGGGTCGATGGCGCGTCTTCCGGACCTGCTCAAGTTCCGCCGCAAGCACCGTCTCAAGATGTGCTCCATCCGCGACCTGATCGCCTACCGCCGGCGGAGGGAAAAACTCGTCGAGCGCGAGCAGTGCGTCCGTCTTCCCACCGACTTCGGCGATTTCGACCTTTATCTTTACCGCTCGCTCACCGACGGCGCGCACCACCTCGCGCTGGTGCGGGGCGACATCAACCCGCGGCAGCCCGTGCTCGTGCGTGTGCACAGCGAGTGCCTGACCGGCGACGTGTTCGCCTCGCGCCGTTGCGACTGCGGGTCGCAATTGCACCAGGCCTTGCGCCAGATCGCCGCGCACGGGTCCGGCGTTCTCGTTTATATGCGGCAGGAGGGGCGCGGCATCGGTCTGCCCGCGAAAATCCACGCCTACAAACTCCAAGAAGATGAAGGGCTCGACACCGTGGAAGCCAACAAGCGGCTCGGCTTCCCCATGGATCTCCGCGAATACGGGCTCGGCGCCCAGATTCTCTCCGATCTCGGCGTGCGCAAAATCCGCCTTCTGACCAACAACCCGCGCAAAATGGTCGGCCTCTCCGGGCACGGACTGGAAATTGTTTCGCGCGTCCCAATCAAGTCCAAGCCGCACGCCCACAACGCGCGCTACCTGCGGACGAAGAAACGCAAGATGGGTCACCTTCTTTGATTGCGACCCGCCGGTCCTCCTGCAAAAAAACTCCATGGCAGTCAAAGTCCAACCCCGCCCGGCGAAGTTCGAATCCGGGACCGCCCCGCGCATCGCGATCGTGGCCAGCGAATACAACGCCGAGTTCGTGCAGGCTCTGGTCAATCACACATGCAAAGAGATTTATCTCATCGATGAAGGTTCCGTCATCGAACTGTTCGGCGCATCCGGGGCGTTTGAAATTCCCGTGGTCGCCGAAATCGTCGCGGCCAAGCATCGCCACGATGTCATAATCGCCCTCGGTCTCATCATGCAGGGCGCGACGAAGCATGCGGAATTCATCGGCCAGAGCGTGAGCTTCGCCCTGCAACAGGTCGCCCTCAAGCACACGATCCCGGTCATCCACGAGGTGCTCCTGGTGAACAGCGAGGGGGAGGCGCGCGAGCGTTGCATCGAGAAGGAGCTCAACCGCGGCGTTGAGGCTGCGCGCGCGGCCTTCGTCATGCTCCGCGTGAAACAGCAACTCAAAGACAAGCCGACATCTCGCTGAGGTGACCCGTGTGAGCAAAGAAAACCGCCGCGAGTCGCGCCTCCAAGCCGTGCAGCAACTTTACGGTTGTGAAATGCGCGGTGCCCTTGCCCCCGGAACCGGCAAAGACGAGGTGACGTTGGATGCCGGGACTCAACCCTTCGCGTGTGAATTGCTTGATGCCGCGCGGCAAAACCTGCCGAAAATCGACAGCCTGCTTTCCGGCGCGCTGCAAAACTGGGATCTCCGCCGCCTCGGGGCCGTCGATCGCGCGGTTCTGCGGCTGGCTGTGGCCGAGATGCTCACGCGTCTCGATATACCGCCGGCGGTGACCATCAATGAGGCGATCGAAATCGCCCGCCAGCTGGCGACCGAGGACTCCGCGCGCTTTGCCAACGGCGTTCTCGACCGCGTGCGCAAAGAAATCGGCCGCGATCCGCGGGCTGTCTCCTGAGAACATGGCCGTCGGATTTCTTCGCGGCATCGTCGAGCGTTTCCGCGGCCGTCCCGTCGATTGGGACGAGCTGGAAGCCATTTTCCTGCAGGCGGACCTCGGAGTGAAGACCACGATGCAGCTTCTCGAGACGCTTCGCTCTGCCGCCGGGTTCTCGGCCACGGCCGACCAAGTGACGCGTGAAGCGCGCGAAGAGCTTGTCCGCCTCCTTCCGCCGGCCCACCCGCCGCTTCTCCCGCTCCCGGGCCGGCCGCGCGTCGTGCTCGTTGTGGGCGTCAACGGAACAGGCAAAACGACTTCCATGGCGAAACTCGCGGCCACGCTCCGGCGCGAAGGGCGCACGGTCATGATGGCCGCCGGCGATACTTTTCGCGCGGCCGCCATCGAGCAGCTTGTCCATTGGGGCGAAAAGCTCGGTGTCCCCGTCATTCGCGGAGCTTACCAAGGCGACCCCGCCGCCGTTTGCCATGATGCTTACGACTCCGCGGAGCGTCAGGGAATGGAGTTTCTCCTGTGCGACACCGCGGGCCGCTTGCATACCAAGCACAACCTCATGCAGGAATTGGCGAAGGTGCGGCGCGTGCTCGGGCGTCGCGACCCGGAGAGTCCGCACGAGGTCTTCATCGTGCTCGATGCGACGACCGGATCGAACGCGCTCGAGCAGGCACGGCAATTCCAACAGGCCGCGGGGCTGACCGGGGCGATCCTCACCAAACTCGACGGCAGCGGGCGCGGAGGCATGGCCGTGGCCTTGCAGCAGGAACTCGGTGTCCCCGTTCGCTTCATCGGGACCGGGGAAAAGGAAGCGGATTTCGCGCGCTTCGATCCCGAGCGCTTCGCCGCGGAGATGCTCTGACCCGGGGTTCTACTCCGCGCAGTAGTGCACGCTCACGCGTCGCATTTTTTCTTCGCCTTTTTGCGCCGTGTAATGGACCAGACGCAACGACACGAAGTTTTGCACCCACATCCATCCTTTGAGTGTGTGCACAAGACCGTTTTCATCGCCCTTCTCGTCGGCATAGAGCCGGCCTGCCCCGTATTTTTTGTCCCACGAAGCTTTGATCGTCGAAACCCAGTCGGCGACCTTGTCCTCCTCCCAGTTCGGCCTGTCGTATTGCAACTCCACTTCGCTGAGGCCGCCGTTGCTGAAGTAGAAAAGCGTGCGCTTCAGCCCTTCCTGCACGATGCCTTCGACGACGATGAGGTCGCGTGGCCCCGATTCGCGCTCTTCCATGACCTTGGCTCCGCCCTTGCCCACCACCTCCTTGATGCGTCCCGGTGTTTCGCCCCACTGCATGCCGAATGGCGGTTTGATCTCCTGCTGCGCGCCGGCAGGGAACAGGCCTGCATGCAGCACCAGCAAAGCTATGGCAAATGAACGGGCGTTCATCGCGTCCATGTTGCCTGCAAAAACCCCCCGGTGCAAACCGCGGCGCTGCCGCACCCCGTCCGGTTGACGAGGCCTGGCGGCCCTTGCCATGATGATTTCGTGAAAACGCTCGTTATTGTCGTCGTCATCGTGGTTCTTTTCGTCCTCGCCCGGCGTCTGCTTGGTGGTCCCTCGGTTTCGCCTTCTGAAGCCGCACAGCGAGTGCAAGATGGATCGGCGATTCTCGTCGATGTGCGCGAGCCTGCGGAATGGCAGGGTGGTGTCGCCGGGCCGGCCCTGCTGCTGTCGCTGGGAGACCTGCGTGGCAAAAGGGACGCATGGCGCCCGGTCCTCGATGCCAACCGCGACAAAGAATTCATCCTCTACTGCGCTTCCGGAACGCGGTCGGGAATAGCTGCCGGCATCCTGCGCAAAGAAGGATTCAATGCGGTCAATGCCGGCGGCTTTGGATCGTGGCGCGCGGCAGGTCTGCCCGTGCGCCAGCCGTGAATCACACGCCGCCGGCCGCGGGAAGCTTCTCGTAAAAACGCAGCGCCTCGACCGGGCTGCCGAACTCGGAAAGATAGTAGAGTCCCCGCCCGTGCCACGAGCCGGGGTCGCGCACGAGATATTCGGAACCGCTCTTGCCGACCACCACGACGAAGTGCGTGATGCCATTGGGAAAACGCAGGCGCACGATCACCGGATTGCCGCGCAGCAGGTTCCAATCCATGAGGAAGTGCGACGCTTCCGCCTCGTAGGCGTGGCGTGCGATGACGGGCGGCCACTCCGCGGCCTTTTCCCAGTAGATCCAGCCCTCCGGCGTGTAGCCGCCGTTGCCTTGGAGAAATTTGTTCAGCCGTCCCGGATCGGTATCCGCCCCGTAGGAGGCGAGCACCATCGCCGCGGAAGTGACGGCACAACCCTCCGCGCCCAATGTCCCTGGCGTCGCGGCAAGTTTGTCGCCCGTCCACGCCGGATCATCCTGCGCGAAATGCGGCACGTCGTTGAGCACCGTGCGCGGGAACCAAAGGCCGCCGCGCGGCTCGAGCGGCGATTGGGTTCTCGTCCAAGCATACACCCATGCCGCGGCCGCAACGGCCGCTGCGAACAGGACGACGATTGTCGCTCGGAGCCAGCGCATGATCCTGCAAGAAAGCGGAAAACCGCGCCGCGACAAATGTTTTTTGCCGGTCTGCGAACGAAAGCCGTTCTTGAAGGCATCCGCCGCCGCGGCAATCCTTGCCGCCTCCGGGCCCGCCGATGAGAAAAGGAAAATTCGCCCTTCTGCTGCACGCGCACCTTCCTTACGTGCGCCACCCGGAGCATGAGGACTTCTTGGAAGAGGACTGGCTCTACGAAGCCATCGCGGAAACTTACATCCCGCTGCTTCGCATCTTCGAACGCATGGTGGACGATCGGACGCCGGTGCGCATCACCATGTCGATCACGCCGCCGCTGTGCGCGATGCTGGAGGACGCGCTGCTGCAGGAACGCGCGGCACGGCATCTCGAGCGTTCCGTCGCCCTTGCTGAAAGTGAAGTCCGTCGCACGCGGGATGACGGGCGGCAGAACGCGCTGGCGCGTTTTTACCATGAGCGTTTTGTCGCGGCCCTCGGTTATTTCGAGTCGAGAGGGCGGAAACTCCTCCCCGCTTTCCGCGCGCTCCAGGATGCGGGCTTTCTCGAGATCATCACCTGCGCAGCGACCCACGGATTTCTTCCGCTCATGGCGGACCACCCCGGTGCCGTGCGCGCGCAGATTCTGACGGCCTGCGATTACCACCGGCGATGCTTCGGCCGGGCTCCCGAAGGCATCTGGCTCCCGGAATGCGCTTACTTTCCCGGGGTTGAAAAATATCTGCGCGAGGCGGACCTGAAATGGTTCGTGCTCGACGCCCACGGGCTGATGTTCGCCCGGCCGCAACCGCGCTTCGCCATTTACGCGCCGTGCTACACGCCGGAAGGTCCGGCTGCCTTCGCGCGCGATCGCGTGTCGAGCCGCCAGGTGTGGAGTGCGGAGGAAGGATATCCCGGCGATCCGGCCTACCGGGACTTTTACCGCGACATCGGCTACGACCTCGGCCTGGACTACCTCCGGCCTTTCCTCGGGGCCGACGGACAAAGAAAATTCACCGGCCTGAAATATCACCGCATCACCGGGCGCACGGAACACAAGGATCTTTATCACCGCCCGTGGGCCGATGCCGCCCTGGAGGCCCACGCCTCGGACTTCCTTGCCCGGCGCATCGCGCAATTCGAACCGCTTTGCGCCGAGATGCCCATCGACCCTGTGATTGTCAGTCCTTACGACGCGGAACTCTTCGGTCATTGGTGGTTCGAGGGCCCGGAGTTTCTCGATCTGTTCTTGCGCAAAGCCGCGCACGACCAGACGGTTTTCGAATTCACCACGCCGTCCGCATATTTGGCCCGGAACGAAATTCTCCAAGTCGTGCAACCCTGCGCGTCGAGTTGGGGGAATAATGGATACTGGGAGGTCTGGCTCGATGGATCGAACGCCTGGATTTACCCGCATTTGCACCGTGCCGCCCGGCTCATGACCGGCATGGCGCGCAAGCACGCAAAGACCAAAACGCCTTGGCGCAAGGAAACCCTGCGGCAGATGGCCCGCGAACTTCTGCTTGCCCAGTCAAGCGATTGGGCGTTTCTCATGCGGACCGGCACCGCGCGCGAATACGCGGAAAAACGCACGAAGGATCATCTTCTCCGCTTCAATCGCCTTCACGACAGTCTGGCTGCCGGGCGGGCCGACGGGGAATTTCTCGCCGCGTGCCGCGAACGTGACAATATTTTCCCCGACCTCGAATGGAAATATTACGCCTGATTGTTGCTCTTCTTGTCGGTCTTGCCGGAACGGTTGCGGCACAAGACGCCGCCGCTCCGCGCAGCGTTGAGATACGTTTTGTTCCCCCGGGCGGCGAGGGAACGGTAAGCCTCGGAGTTTTCGACAACAGCGGCAAACTTGTGCGCGCCATCTGCGACGAATGGACGTTCAACCGCTTCCGCATAGGAATCAACGGCCTTGCCGTTTCCTGGGACGGGTCGGATTCGTCGGGCCAGCCTGTCGCGGCCGGGACTTACGACGCTGGAGGTTTTGTGGTCGGCGATGTGAAAGTGGAAGGCGAGGCCGTGCATTTCAACGACTGGATCGAGGGGCACGATTCACCGCAGATCGTGACCGTGGCCGCCGCGCAATTGATGTCCGACGGAGATGTGCTCCTTGCAGCCCGTCTTGCGGGTGCAACCGGGGCTCTGGTGCGTTATTCGCCCGAGAGCGAGGCGCGATGGCGCACCGTGGTGAGCGCACCCCGCCCTGAGCCGGCAAAGAACGCCCAACTCTGCGTCTCCGACACCGCGGCCTTTGTTCTGCTCGACGGTGTTTTGCGCGCCGCCAATCTTGCCGACGGATCGGAAATCAAATTGCCCTCCGCTTTTGAAAACACACGTGCTATCGGCGCGCGCGGATCGCGACTGGCGGTGCTCGACGACAAGGCCCTGCACTTTTACGCGCTGCCGCTTGTTGCACCGAAGGGATCCGCGGATAACCCACCGCCCGGACTGGTCTCCGTCGCCCTTTTGGACAACGGCTGCGTTGCGGCTTCCGGGGACGGGCAGCTCTGGCTCTGGCAGGACAAGTGGTCGCGCATCGATCTGCCCGGCGGCTTGAAAGTGCGCCAAGTTTCCCCGGGGCGGGGGCAGACGTTCTGGGCACTCGAGGAAAACAGCGAAGGCATTTCCTCCGTGGCCCAATACAGCCCGGAGGAGGGCAACCTCGCCCGATGGACGCCCGCGCCGGGCGAAGGGAAAATTTCCTGGATGGCGGCCTCCGCCGGCAAAGATTACTTCGTCGCCGCGATCGCTTCGCCGGGGGTGCAACGCACAGTCGCCATACGCCGTAAGGAAGGTGGCGGATGGGAATACGTCTTCGATAAAAAAATCACCGCCTGCGCGAATTTCGGATGGTCCGCGGGAAAACTGGAACCTTCATCCGGCGAACTTCCCGCGGAGCTTCCGGTGCAACTCGATGGAAATCCTCTCGACCCGGATGCGCCCGGCGAACTGACCCTGAGGGCCTTTGCGAACGAAACGGGAACCGGCCTTTCGGCTGCCGACGGGTTGCCGCTGGTGCGCGTTTCCGACGGCCCCGGATTTTCCCGTGTGATGATGGTCGCAGGCTCGGAGCCGAACAGCGTGCGGTTTTTTCAAAGCAACGGCGCCTGCGTTGAGGAATACGTCATATCCAATCTCGGTGCGATCACGCCCTTCGATGCCGGGGAAATCGAAATGACCGCCACCGGCGAGGCAAGCCCTCCCCCTGCGGAGGAGCCCGAAGAGGGCGCACCTGCTCCGCCTCCAGCCGCAACCCCTTAAACGTAGGGGAGAAAGGCCGTGTGCACTTCGGCCGGCACATCGATCATCTTGTAGTCCGTCGAATCAACGAAAAGCAGGCTTTGCTGGCCTTTGCCGAGAAGTTGGTGGGCCGAGTCATAAATCTCGTGCTCCAAGGTGACGAACTTCCGGTTGTAGCCCGCGATTCGGATGCGCACGCTCACGGTCTCGAACTCGCGCGTCTCGCGCACGAACTTGTGCTCGAACGAGCGGGTGAGGATGTAGAAAGGCGTGTTCTTGAGGTTGAACTTCGGCATCACGCGGTTGAAGAACAGTTCGCGTGTCTTGCCTACCCACATTGCATACATTCCGAAATAAACGTTGCCCACCGAGTTGGTGTCCGCATAAGTGGCGACGAAGGAATGGACGAACCACTTTCCGTCGAAGTGTCCGCCCAGCGGATGCTGCACGGCCCCTACGAGGGACTTGGCCGCGTCGCCGATCGCCGCGGCGGTCTCTGCCACTGTTTCCGCGAGTGTCGCGCGCGGTGCAACCACTGCTGCTTCCGCAGGGCGCGAGGGCGCGGCCATCGGCGCCATCTCGTCGGCGGGCGCGCCGAGCTGGTCGGCATCGCTGACGAATTCCTCAGCCGAAGTCGGTTTGCACAACGTCCAGACGACATAGCCGAGCGGCAAAAGTGAGCCGATGATCATGAACGCCGGATAGGCCAGCAGGTAGCCGAAGGCGAAAATGACGACGGCCAAGCTCCCGATGCAGAACATTTTGATCTGCGGAATACGGTTCGCCGGCGTGTTGACGAAGCAGCGCGCCACGGCCAGCGCCGAATAGCCGACGAAAAACGTCGCGTAGAAAATCATGAAATATTCCAACTCGAGACCGAGCGCTGCACCCGCCAAGGCGACGATACCGCAGAAAAGGAGGACGGGGATCGGCGAAGTGACAAGCGACGTCGGGATCAGGGCGAAAATGGCATTCACGCTCGTGCGCACGTTGCTCTGCAGGAACCAGCGCAGCGCGATGTAGCCGCTATCGAGGGTCGTCAGCACGCACCCGCAAAGGAACACGCAATAGGCGCCGAAAATCCACGGATGCTCCGAGGCTTTGCTGAAAAGCAGACGCATCACCGAGTCATGGCCGTAAATGTGCCCGCCCAGACCAGCATGCAGGTGCTGGTCCGCCCCCGCGCCCAATGCCCACAGCGCGAGAAAGCCGTGAAAAAGCAGGAGCAGGAAAAATTGCGAGCCACCAATGAGATAGGCCGCGGCCACCGACACGCGCTCCCGGTGCATCTGGATGGCGCGCTGCCATTGCTGCAGGTCGAGCCAGGGTCCGAGCAGGAACCCGATGCAGATCGGGATCATGTAGCCCCAGTAGTTCCAATCGTCCGTGGGCAGTTTCTCCACCGCGACACCGGGCGCTCCGCCGGAAATCTGCCACGGAGCCGACCAGAGAATTGCGATTGCGGTGGCGAGGATGAGGAAAATCACGCCGTGGCTCCACTTGATGCGGCGGATGTTGAACTCTTCGCCGAAGAGTATCGCCGCCGCGAGAATCACCAACAGGATGAGCGGCAGATACAGCACCCCGGGCTCCAGGCCCAATGGCATCCACCCGTAGCGGATCAGCGCGAAAATCGTGAGCGTGATGGCCAGAAGCTGGTAGAGGAAAAAAATCAGACGGAATGGACGCGACCATCCGCCGAAAAACCGCGCGAGCGATTCCGAGCCTCCCTCCTGCCTGCGCGCCAGGTGATGCGTGATAAAGCCGAACCCGAAAAGACCGAGACAGTTCGGGATGGCAAAGCTCAAAAGCCCCGGCAGCCCGAATTGCGTGGTGAACTGGACGGAGAAAAACAACCCGAGGCCCCACATCCAGGAAAGGGCGACGGTGTTGCCCCACAAGATCGTGTTGAACCAGCGGTATGGCTTGAGTTCGTTGGAAGGCATTTTTTTGCGAGTCAGGAGATTAGCCTAACACATGGCATTCCCAAGCCCAAGCGCCGCGCGCGTTCTTGTCCATCCGGCGCGGGGCGTTAGAGTAAGCGTCTTTTCCGCGAAGCAATGACCGCCCTTTCCAGCACCGAAATCCGCCGCAGCTTCCTCGATTTCTTCCGGGAGAAGCAACACACGATCGTCCCCTCGTCGAGCCTGCTTCCGGACTCGCCCAACCTGCTTTTCACCAACGCCGGAATGAACCAGTTCGTTCCGATTTTTCTCGGCAAAGCCAAAGCCGATCTCTCGCGGTGGCCCGGCGTGACGGCCGGGTCCGATACCCGCGCGGCCGATACGCAGAAATGCATCCGTGCCGGCGGCAAGCACAACGACCTCGAGGACGTCGGTCTCGACACCTACCACCACACGTTCTTCGAAATGCTCGGGAACTGGAGCTTCGGCGACTATTTCAAAAAGGAAGCCATCGCGTGGGCGTGGGAGTTGCTCGTCGATCGCTGGAAGTTTCCGCCGGCGCGGCTTTATGCCACGGTCTATTCGCCCGGGCCCGGTGACCCGAGCGAGTTCGATCAGGAAGCGTGGAACTATTGGGCCGAGCACTTCCGTGCCGCAGGACTGGACCCCGCGGTTCATATCGTGCGCGGCGACAAAAAGGACAACTTTTGGATGATGGGCGACACCGGGCCCTGCGGTCCGTGCTCCGAAGTTCATGTCGATCTTACTCCCCAGGGCGATACGCATGGAGCGCTGGTCAACAAGGGCACCGCCGAGTGCATCGAGATCTGGAACCTCGTCTTCATCCAGTTCAATGCCAACCCCGACGGCACATTCACGCCGCTGCCCGCGCGCCATGTCGATACCGGCATGGGCTTCGAGCGCGTTTGTTCGGTGGTCCAGGGCACGAAGGGCTTCACCGATTTTTCCAACGCGCGCATTTCGAATTACGAAACGGATGTGTTCCGCCCGCTCTTTGCCGAAATCGAAAAACTCAGCGGGAAAAAATACGGTTCGACGCTGCCCGAAGCCGGATCGACCGGGCACACTGGGCAGGAAAAAATAGACATCGCCTTCCGTGTTATTGCCGACCATGCGCGCACACTCAGCTTTGCCGTTGCCGACGGTATCTCGCCGGGAAACAACGACCGCAACTACGTGCTGCGCCGCATCCTGCGCCGAGCTGTCCGCTACGGCCGCACGCTCGGATTTCACCAGCCCTTTTTCCATAAACTCGTCGGTGTGTTGGCCCAGACGATGGGTGATGTCTTTCCCGAATTGCGCGCCAAGCAGGCGCACGTCGAGCAAGTGCTGCGCGGCGAGGAAGAAGCCTTCAACCGAACGCTCGACAAAGGTATCGCGCTATTTGACGCCGAGACCGCGAAAATGGAAGCCGGCGGGAAAATTTCCGGCGCCTTTGCATTCAGGCTCTATGACGAACAGGGATTTCCTCTCGATCTCACGGAGTTGATGGCGCGCGAGCGCGCACTCGCGGTCGATACCGGCGGATTTGAAAAACTCATGGAGCAACAGCGCGCCCGCGCCCGCTCCGCCCAGAAAAAAGAAGTCATTGCGGTCTCGGAGATTTCGACCAAGGCAGCCACACGATTCACGGGCTATGACGAACTGACGGTGCGCGCCAAGGTGCTCGAAGTCGTCGATCTCAAGGGCAAGCTGGCCGTTGTCCTGGACGCCAGCACTTGCTACGCGGAAATGGGCGGACAGGTCGGCGACACCGGCGAATTGCGCTCAGGCTCGAATCTCTGGCGTGTCGGCAACACGCAGAAAGCCGGTGACGTCTGGCTTCACATCCTTGAAGGTGAAGAGGCGCCCGAAGCCGGAGGCGAAGTGGAACTTCATGTCGATGATGCGCGCCGTGCCGCCATCCAGCGTCATCACACAGTCACCCACATTCTTCATTGGGCATTGCATGAAATCGTTGGCCCCGAGGCTGTGCAAAAGGGCAGCTATGTCGGGCCCGACAAGCTTACCTTCGATTTCAGCAGCGCGGCGCTCGCCCCGGAGCAAGTCGCGGCTGTCGAGCGCCTGGTGAACGAAAAGATTCTGGAGAATGCACCGGTGGCTTGGACGGAAGCTGCCTACGCCGATGTGCGCGGGCGTGCTGACGTCATGCAGTTCTTCGGTGACAAATACGGCGATCGTGTGCGTGTGGTCCAGATCGGCGGCACGCCCGGAACATTCGATGGATACAGCATGGAGCTGTGCGGCGGAACCCACGTGCGCGGCACCGGCGAGATCGGCCTCTTCCGCATCACAAGCGAGGCGGCTGTGGCAGCCGGAATCCGTCGTATCGAGGCCGTAGCCGGTGCGGAAGCCCGTCGCATGGCCGAGTCCGAACGCGAGCGCCTCAAATCCATCGCTGCAAAGTTGGGATCACCGCTCGCCGATCTCGAAAAGAAACTCGATGCCTTTCTCGCACAACAGAAAGAAACCGAAAAAGCTCTCAAGTCGGCGCGTCAGCGCGAGGCAACCGCCCAAGCTGGTGATCTTCTGTCGAACCAGGAAGTTATCGGCGGTGTTCCGGCGATCATTGCAGACCTCGGGCCGGCAGACGGTGACACACTCCAAGCGGCTGCCGATGCTTTGAAGAGCAAGTTCGACGGTGTTGTCGTTCTTTCCGGTGTTTCGGAAGGAACCGTCTCCCTTGTCGCAACCGTCGGCAAACATCACACGGCTAAAATTTCTGCCGGCAAAATCATCCAGACCATCGCCCCGCACGTCGGCGGCAAAGGCGGCGGCCGCCCTGAATCCGCCCGCGGTGCCGGCAAAGATCCCTCCGGATTGCCTGCGGCTTTAGCCGCCGCCCGCGATTTTCTCTCCATGTAGCAGGTTTATTCCTGGTGCAAAACTCCCTCTGTGGAGCTGTATCACTGCGGACTGAGGGCTCGGACGCGCAAGAAGTGTTTATCGCCGGAAAGATCAACAGGCAATGAAACAGGTGCGCCGCTGTTGGTGAATGGCATCGAAAGATTCGTCGTGGTCTGGATTTGCAAGCTTATGGTGGCGTTGTTGCCTGACTTTTGCAGCATCACGCCGCCGAGATTAAGGTCGGTGATGGAACTGCTTGTGTAGAGCCCGTAAACGACAGGATCTCCCAACACATCGGCGCGTCCGGCAAAACGGTTGTTGGTATATTGAGCACCGGTGAAGAGATTGTTGGAATTGATGTCTGACTGGATGGTTTGGACTTGAATGACAGCGTCGTCCGCGCGTTTTGCCAAGGCGGCGAGTGGAACAACAGTCTCAGAGCCATTCATGGTCATCACCGAACCGTGCCCGTAAGCTGCAAGCCCGTTGTATGTCAGTTGTCGCATGGTCGAGATCTCCCATGTTTGCATCCCATTCGTTGACTCGATAGCGAAGGAGTTGTCCCACCAGGTCGCTTGGAAGTAGAGGCGGTAACTGTCGCCGCCGAGAGGAAGGACGAATTGACCCTCGAAAGGCGTTGCACTCCACCAAGCTGCTGAATTTGTAAGGGCTGCCGCCTGCCTGAAGTTGGTGCTCACCACGACAGGTTCGCCGTATCCTGCGAAGGCGCCCGTCGTGCTGACCCGGTGAAGTATGTTGCCTGTGCCGGTATTGCCGCCGTCATCGGTGAACAAATGATATGTGGAGCCCACCTTCAGCAGAAAAGGATCGTTCTCGTTGCTTCTCGGCCCGGGCAGCACGTTGAAGTCGCTCCAATTGGTCCAAGTTCCGGGATCCTTGCACTCCAAGTAACAGATGCCGGGCGCCCCGTAGTTGTTACTCCGAGTCTGGGATGACCGGACAAGAACGTAATACTGGCCGTCCTCCACAAACCACTCGGGTGCCCATGTGTTGTTCGGCGTATTGGTCATGGCGGCACCAGCCAGTTTGACGTTTGTCGCGGTCCAATTGACCAAATCCGTGCTGCGGGCGATCCCGAAAGTGCCATTAGTGCTTTCGAAGGCGTCCGTATAGACGCTGATGAATTCGCCATTGAAGCGAATGATAGATGCATCGCGGCAGAAGTTTGTCAGTGTAGGTTTGGTGTAAATCCAGTGCCACTCGTATCCGTTCGTGCTGACTCCGAGAGCCAGCTTTTGATAAAACTCGGCGGGAACTCCTTGGCCCGATCCCGTGCTTGAACGCAGAAGGATCTGTGATTGAGCGGGCGAGGTAGCTGTTGTTCCGATGAGCATGGCGGCGTGCACCATAACCACCGCAAAGGATTTCATGCCATTAGGGTTGTGCCGCTGGATACGGAGTGCAAGTGATACATTCGATCCCGCTATCTTGCGGTTGAAGATTGCGGGCAGGTATCCTGCGAACGCATGCGTTGGGTTTCGTGGATTCTTCTCGCGGTCTATGCCGCATTTCTATTGGCCGTGATCGGGGATTTTCGCGCCGTCATGGGTGACGAGGCTGCCTACATCGACCCTGCGTTGCGCTGGTGTGACGGGCTCGGTTTCACCAGTGCGGCTTGGTGGCAAAGCCCCGAGCAGTTATGGGCCTGCAACGTTCCGCTCTATGCCGTGGTCGCAGCCGCGTGGGTCAAAGTGACAGGGCTGTCGTCCTTGTGGGGCCTTCGAGCCTTGAGTCTGTTGCTTTACGTCTCAGGCATCGCCTTCTGGATTCTCGGGTGCCGCCGTGCTGGATGGTTCAAATCACCCGCGCAACAGGCGGTCTTTGTCGCGCTCTTGCTTGGGAGCCTCTACGCCACCGCGCCTTCGCAATACATCCGCCCCGAGGCTCTCGCGGCATTGATTCTGGGACTATCCCTGTGGGGTCAGACACTATCATCTTCACACGCGCGTTCTCTTGCGGCCTTTTTGTCGGGAGTCTTGGCGTCGTTGTCCGGACTCCAGTTCGCCGTAACTCTTTCATTATTCGGTTTGGTTTGGTGGCTTGGCACCTCGATAAAACCGTGGCGCTCGCTCGTCTGGTGTCTGGCTGGTGGGGTGGCCGGCTTCCTGGTTCTCGCCGGGATCTATTTTCATTCTGGTGTGCTTGAGATATTTCTCCGCTCCACATTCGGATTGGGGTCCAACCGCATGGCGCAATGGCACGGTTGGCGCGACCCCATGCTGTGGACGGGTAGTGCCGTGCTTGTGCTTGCAGTGCTTCAGCACGGCATTCCAAGGCGCGAGCGCTACTGGGCTGCCGCGGGATTGGCTGCCGGTCCTGGTCTTGCCGCGGTGCTATTTCTTCTGAGTAAATATCCCCAATACTACGGATTCCTCGCTGCGCTGCCCACCTGCACCGCCGTCGCCGCTGTCTATCCGTGTTTTCGCGGTGGAGTGCGCTTGGGAGTTGTATTGCTGCTCGTAGCTGCCTCGCTGGCAGGATTTCCCCTTGCGGCACTCATGAACTGGAATCTTATGTCATCACGCCAGCATGATTCGCTGGAGCGCTGGACCGACAACGCTCTGGATGATGTGCCGGCCGTGTTTGTCGATCCTGCAGCTTATTTTGCAGCCAAGCATTCCAAACGTCTTGTTTACACGCATGCAGTTCTGCCTGCGCTGACTTCTGACGAAAGAAACGGCATCGAGGCGCTAGTCCTCATGCCGGAGCATCCTCACCATCACCTGAAGCGAGACACAGTTCTGCAACTTCTCGGCGGCACGTGGAAACTTGCCGGCGCTTTCCGTCAGGGCGATGCACCGCCTTCGCGGTTTCCGTTACTCGACGTGCTTTCGAGATTGTCCTATGCAGGCACTTACCGTTTCGAGGTTTGGCGGCGAGAGCATCCTCGAATGGAAAAGAGTGACGACGACAGTCTTGGAGCAATACGGACTGGTTTGTGATTTGATCGCATCGATTGCATGCAAAAAAACAAAAACGCCGGGGGATAACCCGGCGTTGGCATTGTTTTCGATGGGTTCGCCGCTACTTGCGCCTCGGAGTTTGCAGAGCCCGCAGAACTCCTGCGGTAAAATTCGAGGCCATGTTTTCGATCGTGAACTTGCCAGCCGCTTCGTATCCCTTCGCCGCTAGCGACTCACGTTTGCGGTCGTCTCGGAGCAATTCCGCAATAGAATACGCGTAGGCCTCCGCGTTTTTCCAATCCTGGACAATCACACCGTTTAAACCATTGTGGAGATAGTCGATTTCCGGGCTGTGGTATGGAAATGCTGTCGTTACCATAGGCGTGCCTAGGGCGAAGGAATCCAAAACAACAAGTCCCACAAGACCAGGCATCAGCAACAGCTTGGCTGCCGCCCAGTAAGGGACTTTCTCGCTGTCGTTCTTGGCCCCCGCGTAATGCACCCACGGAAAACGCCGTGTAGCATCTTCCACCAAATGACGATCGGGACCGTTTCCGATGATGATCAGCTCGAAGTCAGAAACGAGAGCTCGCACCCGTGCGGAAGCCTCGATAAGGAAAGCAATGCGTTTGTCCGGATAAAGCCCGCCGGCAAAGATTCCGATATTTTCCGAGGAGAGGCCGAGTTCCTTTTTGACCCGCAGCAATTCATGGTCCGGCATTTTCTCCCGCTCGCTGCGGAGAAAACGTGTATCGATGGCATTTCCGACATTCGTGATTCGTTCCTGCGGGAAACCGATGTTTTCGACGATTCTCGCGCTCAAGTCATTGTAAGCGAACCACCAGTCTACTTTTCCAGATACGAAGCGCTTCCAACGCTCTGCCAAGGAATCCGGGTTGCGCGTCTGGAAATTGCGCCCGTGCCCCCAGAAAGCCAGCTTTTGCTGTCTCCCAAGGTATCGCCTCACCAGCAGGACGTATAGTGCGCCGTATTTGACCTCTTGGGGAACAATGACCAAGTCCTGCCCCCGTGTTTGCGCCAAGACACTTTGCCAGACAAAACCTGCCACGCACCGCATTTTCACCGGCACAGCCCATGGTAAGTCGGCGGGCAAGTTGCGCGAAACGGAGTCTGCAGAGTAGAGAACGCGCAGAGCAACGCACTGCGATGCAAGTTGGGCGCGCAATTCATCGAAGAAAGCTGCGCGGTAGTGCGGCAGTTTCTCCTGGATAATTGCGACGAAGTGTTTGATGGACAATCGAACCTGTGTGTGTTTCTGGGCTTGTGCGGCGCAATCGTTTTGGAAACTCAAGCGGCGCACACGCGATTGAGGGCGCATTCCATGTTTCGTTGGAACTGGCTCGCAGTAAACTTCTCAACGAAACGCGCCCTGCCCTTGGTGCCCATGACTTGGCGCGCATGCCGGTCTGCAAGCAAAGTCTGCAGCCCACCGGCCAGATGTTCCGGATGGCCGGGCTCCAATAGAATTCCCGTCTGGCCATCTTCCACGATCTCCGGAATGCCCCGCCATTTTGTCGAGACGACGGGCAGCGAAAACATCATCGCTTCAAGCAAGACGACAGGGAACCCTTCGGCGCGGTAAAATGTGGGAAAACAGAAAATATCTGCATTCAAGTAGCAATCCCGTTTCGCGTCACCGGTGACTTTTCCGGCGAGCGTCACATCGCCCTGCAAACTCCCGCACAGGTCTTTAACGCGCCGTGCTGTTGAATCGCTTTCCGCCTCTCCCGCGATCACAAGCCGATAGAAAACTTTGCGATCATCCAAAATTTGACAGGCCTGCAAAAGGTCATCCACTCCCTTTTCGCGGCTCAGCATCCCCAAAAAAAGAATCGTTGGAGGACGGTTGCTGTGGTCTTGCGTCCGGCGATCCTTGAAATGCTGAGCGACATCCTCGATGCCATTGGGAACCACGCACGTTGCAGAGGCGTTGATGTGCTCGGCGTCAGAACGCGTGGCTTCCGACAGGCAGATGGCTAGCTCCGGCCGCGAGTAGGCAATCCGGTAAAGCCACCGCCCAATGCGCGGAAGGTGCCCGTAATATCCTGCCAGTCCTGCAGCATGGAAATGGAACACTGTGGCTCGGAACATCCAGCGTGTTGTTACAAGCACGACAACATCCCTCAAGAACGGCACGAGATTGGGGCTCGCCGGCTGATAGTAGAGAATGTTTGCGCCCGTCTTTGTCCTTTGCCATGCGATGCGAAGCACGAGGGATATCAGCGAAGCCAGTTTGCCCAGACGGAATCTGCCCACCTCCCGTATGGTGGAGGAAAACGCCATGCGAATGTGGACGAGATCCAGCGTTGCGTATTCACCGTGCAGAAAAATTTCATTCATCACGGCTTGGCCGTGGTAAGGCGGTGGCGTCTGGGCGACAACCAGCACTTTTTTGCGACGTGTTTCCATACGCGTCATTTTCCAGTGGAATCAGACCGCAGGAAACTCAGGCTCGGAGAATGAAGGACAACTCGCGGTTCGACCGGGAGACAGAAAAGAGAGCGTATCCCATTGAGCGAAGCGTGTTGATACTCTTTCTCGTCGTGGCGACCGAAATGCCAGGAAATCTGTGGTGGAACTCGACCAGAATTTGTTTGGGTCGGATGGATGATTTCGCCAAGTCCTCGATCACATCGTATTCCGCTCCCTCGATGTCCATCTTAAGCAGATCTATGCGCTCGTGACCAAGTTCGCGCATGATTGTCGTCAGTTTCTTGACTGGCAACCGCACGTCCCGTGGTTCGTATTCTTCTTCTGTCATCAGTCGATGGGACACGTGCGTGGGGTTTTCCGGCGGACGGAAGGCGACACCCCCGTCGCGCGCCGCCAAACCATATTCATGGAGAATGAAAGCCTCTGGAAGCCGGGAGTGTTTGACCCACGCAATCGACTGCGGTGTTGGATCAAAAGCATGAACCGCGAGGCCGTAGCGGGCTATGAGCGCCAGATCGAATGAGGCGTCGGTTCCGATGCCAAATGAATACACGACAGAGTTCTTGTCGAGGATGCCCTCGGCGACCCTCCAACCCTCGTAATCGGATCCGAGCAAAAGGACCGCGCAGTCGATGTCCCTTCGATAAATGAGGTCTCGTCCGAGAATGGCTTTTGCTATGGTCTTGAGCGTCGGGAGCATTGCTGGGTGAGGAATATTCGTCGAAAAGCGGATCAGGATTCTTTCGGAATGCTTACAGATTAGTTATTCCGTAAGTGCGAGCCCACAACTCGAGGTTGACGAATCGCCAAAGTGGAAACTTCTCAAGATTGCCGATCTCGAAATGCCTCTTGATGACCTCTGCGTTCCAGATCGGCCTTTGTCTGAACTCCGCGCTGTCGAGCAGATCTGAAATGACGGCTGCCATATCGCTGCGTTTCAACCATTCATCCACGGGAGTATTGAATGCAATCTTCCGGTGGCTTTCCACAATCTCACTGGGCATGCGATTCCGGAAGGCCTCGCGCAAAACCCGTTTTGTGACCCCCATGTCCAGTTTCATGGAATCGGGCATACGGAAGGCAAGTTCCATCAGGCGATAATCCACAAAGGGCGAACGCATCTCCACCGAATGTGCCATCGAGGAATGGTCCTCATAGTGGAGGATCTGGGTAAAACCGTAATCTTCGATCTGCGAACGAAGGTGTGCCTCCATATTACGGCGGCGGAAATTGGCGCGCTGCTCGGGAAGATAAGCGCTGTGTTCGTCATTGAAGCGTGGGGTGAGGGCATCCCAAGTGTCTTCCAAGTATTTCGAGCGTATGTAGGAAGCGGCGCGGCGCCCAAGGGCTGCTTTTGCCACTTGCGCCACCAAGCCGGTCGGGCTGACCGGCATTATTCGTTTTGCGGCTATGAACTGACGCGCGAAGGCGAACGGCGACAGGAGCAATTGGTCGAGCAACTGGTAGCCGATCACATTGCGGCCGTAGCCCGCCCATGCTTCATCGGCGCCTTGACCGTTGATGGTTACTTTGCACCCGTTCTCGTGGATTGCTTTCAGCACGGACCAGTGCGCGAAGCCCGTGGGGCTCTGCACCGGCTCATCCGCATCTCGGACAAACTGCCCGATGTGCTGCGCGAGATTGTTTCCGCTGAGGTGCAGCACGCGAAGATCGATATTCGGACAGGTGCTGATGAGCGAGCGCACACGGTATGACTCGTCCATTTTGAAACCCGGAAAAGCCGCGTGGAAAGCCGTGACCGAGCCACACCCTAGACGCCCGCTCTCAATG